>DAITOW010000025.1:0-16389 GCA_036833965.1 Oleiphilaceae bacterium | reverse complement strand
ACCCCAAGACGGGCAGAACCAATGTCCGGAAAGACACCATAAAGGACAACATACCAACGCCTGCCTTTATAGGAAGATTCAACGTAATAAAGATCTTTTGCACCGATACTATCAATAAAACGGGTAGCGGTAGACTCGTTGTATGAACCCAGAACCTGGAAGGAGTGCGCCCCTTCTGGCTGAGACATAATCCAGTCATAATCGCGATAAGCGGGGTGTCGCTTCACTTCCTTAACAACAGAAACCGTTTTCACCGCATCTTTAGGCTTCTCTGAACCTATAGCACTTGTGCTCATTGTTTTGACGGGCACAGACTCAACATCAACTTCGGCCTCTGGCACCGCCTCTATCGCGAACTCTTGAGCCAACTCAGAATCCGCCTCTCTCCCCGACTCCCGATCCGATGCCCTCTCAGTCTCCTGCCCTATATCTGACGGATTGACACTATCCAGTCCGTCGTCGTCCAAATCAAAGGAGGAATTCTCATTCTGATCTGACACCAATTCAGAAACTGTGTCATCTTTTAAACTTGGGTCTGTGCTCTCAGAGACGTCTGCTGCAGTAGTGGACACTACAGAGACATCCTCAGAGACATCAGCAGGCTCATCAAACTTCTTGCTATGCTCCAAAGCCTTATCAAGCATCGCAAGACGCTCTTGTTGCGCCAAGCGCTGCGCCAGAACAGCCTCACCTTCAGATTCCGTTTCGACAAGCCCCGAAAACAAATCATGCTGCTGTGCGACAAAAAGGAAAGAAGCAACGAGCACAACGACAATCGTAATTAGTGCCGCTGCAGGCAGGCGTGCCGGAATTTTTGTCACGGGATCTTCGGAATTTTTAGCCGCCTCTTCCCCAAAAATAGCCGAGCCCATATAGGTTTCAATACTCTTGATAAGACCGCCACTCCTGACATAAAGAGAGTCCAGTCGTGAGTCGCTCAAATTCAGTTCTTTGGAGTAGCCAACGCTTTTTAAGCCATTATGAATATAATCCCGCAACTCTCCCCTCTTTAACTTGCTTAACGAAAGCGCGTGTAAATCATCCGACTCAAATTCTCCCAGAACATCATTTGGAGACCTGGCTGAACTCAAGAGCACGACGACAGGAGAATTCGGCTTCGGAAGATCCAGCGCCCCCAAAAGGCTTTTGATCAAACCCGGTTCAGCGCGATGAGCGTCATCAATGATCAACAAGGTACGCTTGGTTTTTTCGGAATAAAGGCTTTGGTAGGCATCTTTACAGCGCCCTAAAAGCGACTGCAGATCCTCCGAAGGCGCTGCAAATATTGAGCTCTTGCCGGCAATATCCTGAACAAGTGTTACCGGTGTCGTGTCATCATCAACTCTGGTAGAAATGATTTGTAGCTCAGACGATAGCTCTTTTGCGACCCTTCGCAAAAGCGTCGATTTGCCGGCCCCCGACTCAGCTTCAAGAAATAGCAACATATCTCCGAAACTTGCCAAATGGCGAATAGTTTCAAGCTGATGATGGCGTTGGGCTCCGGTGAAAAAATAGTCGCTCTCAGTCGAGAGACTGTCTGCAGCTTCACCGTCGCGCTCAAGCAGGCGACGAGCGATAGAAAGAAAATGTTCCTGACTCATTAGCCACTCAACCTATCTTGTCATTCTTACTAAACCAAAACGCACAGTTCTGTTCATATTAAGAGAATATATGAGCTTAATGGCTATGCCGGCAACACCTTCATCAGGCTATCCATTGGAAAATCCCCGGTGACCTTGGCAAAACCGAGGCGCTCCAACAGAACCAGGCGCAAGGCTCCATCGATCACTTTTTTGTCGACAGACATCAACTCCAGATAATCATCCGCACTCATCTCTGACGGCCCCGTTGTCGGCAACCCGGCACTTTCGAGTATTGATATTACACGCTGAACATCCGCCTCTCCGATATCGCCAAGCACACAAGACATTCGAGCTGCCATCGCCATGCCGGCACCAACCGCTTCACCATGAAGCCAGTTGCCATAACCAGAAAAGGTTTCAATCGCATGACCAAAGGTATGCCCCAGATTCAAAATGGCGCGAACACCACCCTCGGTCTCATCTTCCTCAACAACACGCGCTTTACATGCACAGGAGGTCAAAATAGCATAACGAAGACCGGCCTCTTCCAAATCGCGCAAGGAGCGCATATTCGCGTCCAGCCAATCGAAAAATTTCAGATCCCTTATCAACCCGTATTTAATTACTTCAGCAAGACCCGCTGAGACTTCCCGCTCTGGCAAAGTGCTCAATGTTGCCGTATCGATCACTACCGCTTTTGGCTGATAGAAGGCGCCTATCATGTTTTTCCCAAGAGGATGATTAATCGCAGTTTTGCCGCCAACAGACGAGTCTACTTGCGATAGCAGCGTGGTTGGAACCTGGATAAAGTCAACCCCTCGCTGGTAACTCGCGGCGGCGAATCCGGTCATATCACCTATGACGCCCCCACCAAGCGCTATAAGCGTTGTACTTCTTGAGTGCTTATTCTTGAGCAAGGCATCAAAGATGAGATTGAGACTCTCCCATGTTTTGTATTGCTCGCCATCCGGCAGGATCACGCTATCGACATCAAAACCAACAAGAGCCTCTCGTAACTTGGACTCATATAACGGCGCGACTGTCGTATTCGAAACGATCATTACACGCTTACTACGAATGTGTCTGGCAAAATATTCGGCATCCGAAATCAGGTTCGAACCGACATAGATGGGATAGCTTCGCTCGCCCAGATCCACATTCAAGACATCAACTTTCCCGGACACTCAAACTTCCTCTGCAGAAATACCATCGCTTTGTTCCAGCGCCTGAACAATGCTCTTTACAATAAGTCGCAAAGACTTTTTGTTGGTATCAACAACAAAGTCAGCGACTTCACGATATATAGGATCACGAACGCTCATCAATTCACTTAAAACAGTTTTCGGATCACGATCACCCTGCAACAACGGCCTGTTTTTATCCTTGTGGGTACGATTGTATTGCTGCTCGACAGAAGTATTCAAATAGACAATGTATCCACTTCGCGTCAGGTGATCGCGATTTTCCTGTCGCATTAGCGCACCACCACCTGTTGCCAATACAACCCCTGTCTCCGTCGACAAGTCCTGTATTACAGCCACTTCCCTATTACGAAAACCTTCTTCGCCTTCGACATCAAAGATCCAGGGAATGTCTGCACCAGAGCGACGCTCAATTTCCTTATCAGAATCGACAAACTGATAAGATAACTCCGTTGCCAACAACTTACCGATCGTGGTTTTACCTGCCCCCATTGGGCCGACCAACACGACTAGAGGTTTCTTTGTCCGATATGCCATCGTATAAACCGTTTAAAAAGTCAGAGTTTAACACCCTTTCAACTTACTGAACGAGAAGCGCACGCAAAAAAAAGCCGAGCTCTCTGGCTCGGCTTTATCTCTCAACTCGACTTACTGATCGATCAAACCATCCTTGATCAATTTTGGAGTAATAAAGATCAACAATTCAGAGCGCTGATCAATATTTTCAGTCTTCCTGAACAATGCGCCAATGTACGGGATATCACCCAGGAACGGTGTCTTGGTTACAGTGGTTGCTTGCTCAGACTGGAAAATACCGCCCAAAACAATCGTCTCACCATTACCCACAAGCACCTGTGTGATCACCTCATTGGTATCAATACTCGGGATACCGGCAGTTACCTCACCACGGTCATCCTGATTCACTTTCAGATCCATAATCACCTTGTCATCTGGCGTGATCTGAGGCGTAACCTCCAACGATAAAACAGCTTCTTTGAAGGAAACAGATGTCGCACCAGAAGAAGATGCCTCCTGATAAGGAATCTCTTCACCCGACTTGATGGTTGCCGTCTGGCGATCCGCTGTCACGATTTTTGGCTGTGCGACAATCTCACCTTTACCATCTGCTTCAAAAGCAGAGAGCTCAAGATCCAGCAACATGTTATCAGTAGTGAAGCCAATACCAAACGAGGAAGCGTTAGCCCGTGTCACGCCTAAATCGACCGCCAGTGCATTGGGGTAAGTAACCGTGCCACTATTAAAGTATTCCGTATTCCCGTCAAGAGAACCACTAAATCCCCAATTATGAGCGCCACCACGCGTATCCGTAGCGCCAGATCCGCCCCACTGAATACCCATCTCTTCGGTGATGTTGGATCGGGCTCGGACTATACGTGCTTCAATCAAAACCTGACGTACAGGAATGTCCCAAGTGTCTACCAAAGTACGAATTTGCTGAAGCTTGTCCGAAGTTTCACGAACACTAATTGTATTGGTTCGCTCATCGGAAGAAATGTAGCCCCGACCCGAGATCAACTCGGCATCCTGCTGGAGAAGAGCAACAATATCAGCAGCTTTCGCGTAATTCACCTGGATAATTTCCAAACGAACTGGCGCCAGCTCTGCTACCTGCTTATTGGTTTCTATCTCCAGTTTTTCACGGGCAGCAATTTCTTCTGCAGGCGCAACCAACATAACGTTTCCGGTTGTGCGCTTGTCTAACCCTTTGGTTTTCAACACAAGTTCAAGCGCCTGATCCCAAGGAACGTTCTGCAATCGCAATGTAATGCTGCCACCAACAGTGTCGCTCGCAACAAGATTCAAGCCGGTAAAGTCTGCAATCAGCTGCAGAACAGCTCGAACCTCGATATTCTGAAAGTTAAGGGAAAGCTTCTCACCAGTGTATGGAAACTTCTCTTTCAAACGTTGTTCAGCTTCTTCCTCGGTCACCTTCTCAACACTAACAACAAACTGGTTGTCTGCTTGATACGCCAGGTAGTCGTAGTTACCTGAAGGCTTGATAACAATCTTCGCTTTACCATCTTCAATATAGGAATCAATTCGATGAACCGGTGTCGCAAAATCAACAACATCCAATCGTTGACGCAACTCTCTCGGAAGCTCCGCACCTGAAATAACCAACTGGATGCTTCCTCCAACCTCTGACATATCAATATCAGCGGACGGATCATTCAAACCGATAATAACTTGCCCGTCACCCTTTTCGCCTCGGCGAAAATCAATGCTCGTAATACCATTCGTTGCTGCAGCAGTTGGTTGAGCTGCTGTCGGCGCAGGCGCCGCATTTGAAGCTGCTCCAACACGGACGATCAAGTCATTGCCAGAAACCTCGCTGGTATAAGGCGCCATAGTATTCAGGTCAATCACAAAACGCGTTGCAACTGTACCATCACCGTTATCCGCTTCGATGACCGTCATCCGGCGTGCGTTGCCCAAGCCAAGCTCATGGTAACGCTTGCCTAAACCATTGGTCGCATCATTCACCGTCACAGAAATATCTGCCGTTTGGCCAATACTGAAGACCTTCGGCTGAGACGGGGGAGAGTCAAAACTCAAAACAATCTCAACGGTATCTCCCGGCATTGAGGCAAACTTCACGTCCTGTAAAACCGCCGCATTGGCCACGGACATAAACATTGCCATGAACATCGATAAAGCTAATTTCGGCTGACCAAACATTTTTATTGCCCCAAACACACTGTGTAACTTAATTTCTGATTTAAATTTTTTCACTAGTCGCACGCTCCCCATAACTAAATTTCCTCTAGCGTCACAGAGCGTGGACGCTCAATCCAACCACCAACGCCGTTCGGTACAATTTCAATCAAGCTAATGCTGCCCGTCTGAATACCGACTACCCGGCCATGATTCTTACCCATGTACTGCCCTTCTTTGACACGATGAACACCTCCCTCATTATCAGAGATAAGCGCCCACAACGTGTCCGAATCCTGCTTTTGCAAGGTTCCAACCATTCGCAACTGAGTTAACTGAAAGTACTCAAGCACTTCTTTCGGCCGATCCAGATCCGGCTTGATATTGCTTTGATCCTCAGAGATCTGGATAGATGTATCAACCTCTTCAACCGGAGGAGTAAAGGGAGAACGACTACCCGCTTCCGAATACTCAAACGACTCATAGACAACCATATCCGGGAGAGGCTCAATACGACCCGCTGGTTTGCTGTCTGCCTGTTTCATAAAGGCGTCTAGGTCAGCATACCCGTCATTGCCAGCACAGGCAGTCAGCAGTGCTGTACTCGCAATCAAGATAGAAGAAACTAAAAACCTACTCATTTTTTCTTCCTCTTATTCTCTTTCTTGCCGCTCGTCTGCTCCGGATTATAGCGATAGGTTTTCGCTGAAATGTCCATTAGCAGCTCTCCCGCATCACTCTTGCCATTTGGCTTGATATTGAAATCATGCAGAGTCACGATACGAGGTAATGCCGCAACACCACTCACAAAGGCAGCGATATCGTGGTAGGTGCCTCGTACCGAGATATCGATCGGCAGCTCAACGTAAAACTCTCGTGTTACCTCAGGCTTCAGCGCAATACTGTTGATTGAAAGACCAGTCCCCAATCCAGTGTTGGTAATATCCTCCAACAAGCCAGGAACCTCTGTATCTTTTGGCAACTGCTTGAGCAAAGCACCAAAAGACTCTTCCATCTCAATCATCTGCTGACGGTATGCCTCAAGGTTCGCAACCGTAAACGCTTTCGCTTCGTATTGCTGTTTAAGCGTAGCTTCTTCGGCTTCAACACGATCAAGGGCAACATACTGATCCTTAATCATAAACCAGTAACCACCGCCCAGAATCAGTGCAAAAAGAAGCAACAGCACAATCGCCTTGATTCCCGCTGGCCAGGAACCTGCATTATTGAAATCGAGGTCATTGACGTCGAAATTTTTCAAACTTTCCATTTGTTCTGCAAAACTCACAACTACTCTCCCTCTACTTCTTTGGAGACAGGCGTGACCTGAGCAACAGTCATATCAAAGGCGCTCTTATCTCCGTCTTTAGCTGCTCTAACATCTTTCAGATTGGGTTCAGCAAACCATTCCGAACCTTCAAGTCTTCGCATCAATTCGGAAATACGGTTATTGGAATCCGCAACACCCTGAATAGAAAAACTATTTACTTTTCTTGTAAGCGCTGTGTAGTACAAATCTTCCGGAAGGTTTTTTACCAACTCATCAAAGACACGAACAATAACAGGACGTGTACCCTGCAGATCCTGAATGACTTTCATTCGGGCAAGCAACTGCTCACGACGCTCTTTGAGCTCTGCGATTTCCTTGGTTTTCTTATCCAGCACGGCCATCGACGTTTTAATGTACGCATTCCGGGCCTTTTGTTCGGTAATCATCGCATCGACTTGCGTGTTCCATAAAAAGAACAGCCCGCCAGCAGCGACTGCGACAACAAGAAGCATCGCAATGAATTCTTTTTGGCGTTTGGCGCGCTCTTCTTCACGCCATGGCCTTAAGTTAATTCTTGGCATTAATCAAAACTCCTCATGGCTAGACCGCATGCAATCATCAAAGATGGTGCATCGTTACTTAGAGCGGACGCATTGACTCGTGAATTGAGAGTCATATCGGAGAAAGGGTTAGCAACAATCGTCTTGATTCCCACTTTCTCTTGAACCATCTCTGACAGTTCAGGAATAGATGCCACACCTCCGGCAAGAACAACGTAATCAACCTCGTTGTACTGGCTCGAACCGAAGAAAAACTGAAGGGAGCGAGCTACTTGCTGAACAACCGCTTCTTTGAATGGCTCAAGCACTTCTCTTTCATAGTCGTCCGGCAAACCACCTTGCTTTTTGGCGAGGCCGGCCTCTTCGAAAGAAAGGCCGTATCTGCGCTGGATCTCTTCTGTGAGCTGTCGACCGCCAAACAACTGTTCTCTTGTATAAACGGTTGTGTTGTCAGCCAACACACTAAGTGTGGTCATTGTCGAACCGATATCAACGATCGCCACCGTGCGCTCTTCTGCTGATTCATCCATCTGCCGGGCAATCAATCCAAACGCACGCTCAACAGCATGCGCTTCAATATCAACAATTTTGCTGGTCAAGCCGCCAATTTCCAGAGCATCCTCACGAAGCTCAACATTTTCTTTGCGACAAGCTGCTAACAAGACATCCACCTGATCAGCGTTATCTTCAGAAGGCCCTATTACCTCAAAATCGATCGCCACCTCATCCAGTGGATACGGCACATATTGATCCGCCTCAACCGAAATCTGGTCTTCAAGTTCCTGATCGCTCAAACCCGCATTCATTTGAATGGTTTTGGTGATGACCGCCGAACCCGCGACTGCCACAGCGCCTAAACGGACACTGCTACGCGACTTTGCTAGTACTTTTTTGACCGTTTCACCAACCGCTTCCACGTCATTGATCGATTTTTCGACCACTGAATTCGCAGGCAGAGGCTCCACCGCATAACTCTCCACACGAAGCTTTTCGCCATTCTTTGACAGCTCAAGCAGCTTCACTGAAGAAGAACTGATATCAACACCGAGAACGATGTCGTTCTTTTTTCGAAATAATCCAAACACAGAGAACCAACCCTCTAAATCGCCTCGAGTTTCTCAAACCCACAGAAAACCTGCTTCGTTTCAGAACACACAGTACAATTCTTTACTAAAAGCACTCAAAATAGACGTATAATATTTACCGTCCGAATTTAAAGCTATTTCTAAGATAATAGACCTATATTCATAAACTGCTAGGAAAAACATGGCTCGTTTTGTGAGACTTTCCACCTTTTTTGCGTGGCTTGCCGCTGCCGCTGTTTGTGGCGCTGGAATATTGCTCAGTGCATTTTATTTATACCTTGCACCTCAGCTCCCTGATGCGGAGCAACTTAAAACCACGCAATTGCAAACGCCCATGCGTGTATTTTCGAGTGACAATAAGAAAATAGCCGAGTTTGGTGAAAAGCGGCGAAGCCCGGTTAGCATCGAAGAAATCCCGACAACAATGACCTCAGCATTTATAGCCGCAGAGGACAATCGTTTTTACGAACATGGCGGCATAGACATCATCGGTCTTGCCCGGGCGGCATCGCAACTGATTCAGGCAGGCAGAATAAGAACCGGTGGCAGCACCATCACAATGCAGGTCGCGAAAAACTTCTTCCTGACCCGAGAACGTACATTTATCCGCAAATTCAATGAAATATTTTTAGCGATTCAAATTGAACAGGCGCTTACCAAGCCGGAAATTCTCGAGCTTTATCTAAACAAAATTTATCTCGGCAACCGCGCTTACGGAGTAAAAGCGGCAGCACAAGTCTACTATGGCAAAGGTTTGAGCGAATTATCGCTCGCGCAGACAGCGATGATTGCCGGCCTTCCCAAAGCACCCTCAAGCTTTAATCCCATTATTAACCCGGAGCGGGCAAAAATCCGGCGTGACTGGATACTTGATCGTATGCTCGAGCTCAATATGATCTCTGCCGCCCAGCATCAGGCAGCACAGGAAGAACCTTTAACCGCCGGTTATCACAGCCCGCAACCCGATATTGCGGCGCCCTATGTGGCCGAAATGGCACGACAAAAAGCCGTAGAATTATTTGGCTCGGACGCTTACACCGCAGGTCTTCGCGTTTACGTGACGGCCAGCAGTGAACTTCAGGATAAAGCACAACAAGCGGTCATTACCGGGCTCGAAGAGTACGATATCCGACATGGATACCGGGGCCCACTAGGCAAAGCCGAGCTAGATGGGAGCGAAAGCGATGCCGCTAAGAAACAGATCCTTCGGGACTATCTGGGAAAAACCCGCTTTACCCCTGCACTTGTCGAGATGGTATCGGAGGATCAGATATCCCTGTTTACTCTAGATGGCAAACGCGGCACTATCGCGCTGGATGCCGCAACACGCGCAGCTCCTTACATTGATGTCAATCGCGTTGGTGAAGCACCAACAAGTTTCACCGGGCTCTTCGAAGCAGGCCAGATACTTGAAGTCAGTCTGATCGGAACAAATCCGGAAGATGCGGACGAACAAGAAAAAGACGACGCATCAAGCAGCGAAGCAACCCAGGCAGCGAAGACCTCTCAGCAAACAGAAACGAATCCAGACGCAGATCCCGTTCCGGATTATTCAAAACATAACTTCGAACTTCAACAAAGCCCTGAAGCACAGGCTGCACTGATATCCATTCGCCCAAAAGACGGAGCGATTCTCGCCTTAAGCGGTGGATACAACTTCCAGATGAGCAAGTACAACCGAGCCATTCAAGCGAAGCGCCAACCTGGCTCCAACTTTAAAGCATTCATTTATCTAGCTGCGCTGGAGCAAGGACAAACCGCTGCAAGTCTGATTAATGATGCACCATTGGTGTTTGAGGATAAGAACCTTGAGACGTCGTGGCGTCCAGAAAACTCAAGCGGCAAGTTCTACGGCCCAACCCGTCTCCGAGAAGCCTTCTATCGCTCCCGCAACCTGGTTTCAATTCGCTTGTTGAAAAATCTTGGCATCAACAACACTCTGGAACACATCACCAAGTTCGGTTTTGACGAAAACGATCTGCCAAAAGACTTGTCTCTAGCCTTGGGCAGCGCAGGAATCACGCCCATGCAGATCGCGGCTGGATATGCCATGATCGCCAACGGCGGCTACTACATCGAACCCTTCCTGGTAAGTCGCATCGAGAATGCTGATGGCGAGATACTCTTTGAAGCAGACCCTTATATCGTGTGCGACAAAGACTGCCAAAACCTGCACGAGTCAGAAACAGAAGAGCTTAAAGACGGGAAAGCCGCTCTTAAGATCGCACCTCGAATCGCAGATGAGCGCGCCGTTTTTATACTCCATTCGATGATGAAGGATGTTATCCGAAAAGGTACCGGAAGACGCGCCTCAGCCATGAAGCGTAGCGATCTTGGAGGAAAGACCGGTACAACCAACGACCAGAAAGACGCCTGGTTTTCCGGATTTAATACAGATATCGCCACGAGCGTTTGGGTTGGCTTTGATGATCCGCGTACACTGGGACGAAGCGAATATGGCTCTCGTGCAGCCTTGCCAATCTGGATGGATTTCATGAACTACGCGCTGGCAGATGCTCCCCTTGCTAACTTGAAGCAACCCAACGGAATCGTCAGCGTCAAAATCAACACCAAAACAGGGAAACGCACTGCCTTTGCAGAAGAGACCATGTTTGAGTACTTCCGAGAAGAAAATTTACCCGAAGAAGAGATCACTTCCCTGCCCCTCAATATCGAAAGCGAAACGGAGGAAGACAAGTCGGGCAACACGCGATTTGAAAGACCAGAGGATATCTTCTAGCCACCGCATTAGCGGCAACTGATACCTGAGCCACTGGCAGCAAGACCACAACTGCCAGGCTCAAGAACATCAGACAGAAACAAAAAAGCCGCTTCAAGAGAAGCGGCTTTTTTGTCATTCGACGCATCAAATTACTTGATGTCATCAACCGTTTTAAGCGGGTAGTGCGCAGGGTAACCAAAACGCGCTACACCCGAATCAACCGCTGCTTTTGCAACAGCTGCAGATACAACGCCAAGTAGACGCACATCCAATGGCTTAGGAATAATGTAGTCCTTACCATACTCCAGGTGCTCACCACCGTATGCATCGATAACTTCCTGAGGAACAGGCTCTTTGGCAAGATCCTTGATCGCATGTACCGCAGCAACTTTCATCTCTTCGTTGATCGCTGATGCACGAACATCAAGCGCACCACGGAAGATGAACGGGAAGCCAAGAACATTGTTCACCTGATTTGGGTAATCCGAACGGCCTGTTGCCATGATGATGTCATCACGTGCAGCCAGCGCAGTTTCAGGCTTGATTTCTGGATCTGGATTCGAACAAGCAAAGATAACAGGATTTGGAGCCATGCGATTCAAATCTTCAACAGAAAGAAGATTCGGACCAGACAAGCCAACAAATACATCCGCACCTTCACACGCATCTGAAAGAGTACGCTTGTCGGTATCGTTGGCGAACATCGCCTTGTATTGGTTCAGATCATCACGGCCAGTGTGGATAACACCTTTACGGTCAAGCATGAAAATGTTTTCCTGCTTCATGCCGCAGCTGATAAGAAGCTTCATACATGCGATAGCTGCTGCACCGGCACCCAGGCAAACAACTGTTGCGTCTTCAATTTTCTTACCCGCCAACTCAAGCGCGTTGATCATGCCTGCCGCTGTAACAATCGCAGTACCGTGCTGATCGTCATGGAAAATCGGGATTTCGCATTGCTCTTGAAGAATACGCTCAATCTCAAAACACTCAGGTGCTTTGATATCTTCCAGATTAATACCACCAAAAGTGTTAGCAATTCGCTTGGTCGTATCAATGAAAGCCTGAGGGCTCTCTGAATCGACTTCGATGTCGAATACATCGATACCAGCAAAACGCTTAAACAGTACACCTTTACCTTCCATTACAGGCTTACTTGCCAAAGGACCAAGGTTACCTAGACCAAGAATCGCAGAACCATCGGAAATTACAGCGACAAGGTTTCCTTTCGCCGTGTACTTGTAAGCGTCTTCCGGGTTTTCAGCAATTGCACGCACAGGCTCTGCAACGCCAGGGCTGTATGCAAGAGAAAGGTCACGCGAAGTTAAAGTTGGTTTAGTGATTTCAACACTGATTTTGCCCGCACGTGGATGCGCATGATAATCGAGTGCTGCTTGTTTTAAATCGTCTGCCATTACAGTGTACCGTTTTAAATTTTTAGGCCGTAGCCTTTAATGGATACTTACTCTCGCCGCTATACATTGTATGTTGCCGAAGAGTTACTCCTTGAATCAGAGCTTTACGCAGAAAACCCTGAGTCAGACCTAACAGGTGTAAACCCTGTTTAAGTGCAAAAAAAGAGCGCATTGCGCTCTTTTTATATTTTGGAATCGGACTAGCTTGAAATTCGGCTTCCGAAACGCTTCTTGAACTTGTCGATGCGGCCGCCTGTGTCCATCACTTTCTGCTTACCAGTGTAGAATGGGTGACATGCAGAGCACACGTCCAACAGAAGATCTTTGCAAAGAGTTGAACGAGTTTTAATTACGTTTCCGCAGCTGCATTTCGCTTCGATTTCCTGATAATCAGGATGGATATCTTTTTTCATCTTAATGACCTCTTAAAAGTTTTGCCGCCACCCACTGTAAAAAAGTTTGAGCAATGGGCACCGCAAGGAAGGCTTCTAGCCTGCGCCACAAAAAGGCGCAACGGCCGAATTTGAGGCGGAGCATATTACCAAAACCAAAACAGAGTGCAAGCCTGAATTGGTTATATTTTAACTAGCTTTCCCGAAATTGGATTCAGCTGACGTTTTTCACATGACCCGCTTACCCTCTCAGCGTAAACTAAATGCGTATGAGCAACCCAGATAATGACAAATCCTACGCCCAAATCGCATTGCCCGTCCCTCTGACCGGAGGCTTCGACTACATTATCCCCGAAGCACTTCAACCAAGGGCAATTGTTGGCGCTCGCGTTCTAGTGCCTTTTGGCAACAGAAAACTTGTGGGCATTATTCTCGACTTGCAATCGCAATCGGAACTGGAGGACAACAAACTCAAGGCTATCGAGCATATCTTCGACGAGCCCAATCCCTTCAGTGCCCCTCTACTATCCCTTTTGAATTGGGCGGCAAGCTATTACAGCCACCCTATCGGCGAGGTCATCAGCAGCGCCTTGCCCGCAGCCTTACGAAAAGCGAAGCCCGCTCCTGTTTATCAGCAAACACTCTGGAAACACACCGGAAAAGAATTCGAAGGCCGCAGCAACGCACATCTGCAACTCGCTGTTCTCGATACATTGGCCAAGGCTCCCGCCGGGCTGTGGGATGATTCTCTGCGAGTCATGGGTTTCGCTAGCGCCCTACTTCGCAAACTAGAACAACAAGGCTACATCAGCAGGGAAGAAAGCGCTTTGGTGAGCAAAGCGATGATGGTAGAGGAAGATACTATTCAATATGCCCTGAGTGAAGAGCAAGCAACTGCGATCGCCAGCATCAAGCGAAAGTTAGGCCGATTCTCACCACACCTTCTTGAAGGCGTTACCGGAAGCGGCAAAACAGAGGTTTATATCGGCGCAGTAAAAGAGTGCCTTGCACTCAACAAACAGGCGATTGTCCTAGTCCCGGAAATCAACCTTACCCCTCAAACCTTCAAGCGCTTTCAGAGCCAGTTAGGCATTCCTGTTGCAGTTTATCATTCAGGCATGACGGAAAAAGAAAAGTTCATCTCCTGCCAAATGCTAAGAACGGGACAGGCAAAAGTACTGATCGGCACACGCTCCGCCATCTTCCTTTCCACTCTGGACCTTGGGCTGATCATCATTGATGAAGAGCATGACAGCTCCTATAAACAGTCCGACAACTTCAAGTACTCCGCAAGAGACCTCGCAGTAAAGCGTGCTCAACTCGAAAACTGCTCCATTATCCTTGGCAGCGCAACGCCATCTTCCGATACGTATTTGAACGCACAACAGGGACGCTTTGACTGGCTGACACTCAACCAGCGCGTCAACAAGGCAGACATGCCAGCAATCAAGCTTGAAGACATGCGCGCTCTCAGCGGCAAAGATATTCTTAGCCCAAGAGTGCTCGCTCAAATCAAATCCCAGATCGATGCAGGTAACCAGGTCATCGTTTTCCACAACCGACGCGGACTTGCCCCCAGTTTGATGTGCTTTGATTGCGGCTGGATTAGCCAATGCCCCAATTGCGATGCCCGACTGACCGTTCATCAGCGCCCTGCACGCTTGCACTGCCACCACTGCGACTATAAGAGCGCCATGATTCGCAACTGCCATCAGTGTCAAGGCAGCAACGTAAACGCAGTCGGCGCAGGCACCGAAAAAATAGAGCAAATCCTGAATTACTACTTCCCCAATACCGAGCTCGTGCGTCTGGACAGGGACGAAATAAAAACCCAAATCGACCTCGAGCGGGCAACAAGCACTATCCACAAAGGCGAACCCTGCCTTATCGTCGGAACACAAATGATTGTTAAAGGCCATGATTTCCCGCACGTCACGCTCGTCGTCGTCGTGGATGCAGACGGTCTCTTCTTCAGCTCCGACTTCAGAGCGATGGAAAAAGGTGCCCAACAACTGCTGCAGGTCGCCGGTCGTGCTGGCCGCGGCGATAAAAAAGGCGTAGTCACCATTCAAACCAGGCAACCCGACCACCCGCTGTTCGAGTTGTTAATTCGACATCAATACTCTGAATTCATCCGCAACGAATTGAGAGAACGGGAGCTCTGCGCACTCCCCCCATTCAGCAAACTTGCGACTGTGCGAGCAGAATCCCCGGATGCAAACACGTGCGAACAGGCATTATCTCAACTTAAGGAATACCTGACTGAAGCGCCTGAACTCGCCGGACTTTGTATTGCAGGCCCTTTGAGCGCAGCAATCTCTCGCAAACAAAATCGTTATCGTTTCTACCTGCATGTCTTTGCAGAAAGTAACAAGCAGCGGTTTATCGCCCAGCACTATACTTTGCATTTCATGAAGCATTTAAAACAACGGGACCTTCGACTCAGCATCGACGTAGACGCTGTAGAAACAAACTAGTCTTTTAGATGTACGAAAAGCGCCCAGATTCTTTTACTCGGGCGTGAAATTATAGATAATACGCGCCCTTTAATATCGCTATCGTCTAGCAGACTAACTAGCAGCTAACACTTCGTACCCGTGGAGCATCATGAAAGAAGCCATCGCAAAACTCATTGAAACGGCAATCAACGAACTTCAAGCAGACAATACTCTGCCTGCCGAGCTCAATCTCCGGGTAATGGTCGACAACACGAAAGACAAGAGCCATGGAGATTTTGCCTCCAACGTGGCCCTGATGCTTGCCAAGCAGGCAGGCACTGCACCGCGCGCGCTTGCAGAGGCCATCTGCAAAAAAATTGAAGAAATCGCCCCTGCAGAAATCGAGAAAATGGACATCGCAGGACCTGGCTTCATCAACTTTTTTGTCAGCACATCCACCCAGTTCAGCGTGCTTGAAGATATCTTTGCGCAAGGCGACAGCTTTGGCTGCGCACCGGCAAAAAGCAAGGAGCGTATTCAGGTTGAATTTGTCTCCGCTAACCCGACGGGCCCACTACATGTTGGTCACGGCCGAGGCGCGGCGTATGGCGCAACCGTATCCGACTTTTTGGAAGCCGCAGGTTACGAGGTCGATAGGGAATACTACGTCAACGACGCTGGCCGACAAATGAACATATTGGCCGCGAGCGTCTGGCTGCGCTATCTGGAAACCTACAATGAAGGCTTGAAATTTCCAAGTAACGGCTACAAGGGCTCATACATTTACGATATCGCCAAAGAGCTTTCAGACAAGCACGGCGAACGTTTTAACAAAACTCTGGACGAAGTCTTCGGCGACCTGCCAAAAGATGAAGACGAAGGTGGCGATAAAGAACTCTACATCGATGCTGTGATTGAGAAGGCCCGCAAGCTTCTTGGAGAAGATTTCAGTATTGTCTTCAATGCAGGAAGCGACTCTATTGTCGACGACATCCGCGATGATCTTGGCGAGTTCGGCGTCACTTTCCAGAAATGGTTCTCTGAAG
>DAITOW010000024.1:0-16530 GCA_036833965.1 Oleiphilaceae bacterium | reverse complement strand
CTTCTGGATATGATCCAGACCGTCGATGTTGGGCTTGTGGTCATCGATCAGGACTTTAATGTCAAGGTATGGAACAGCTTCATGGAGAGCCACAGCGGCGTTTCCTCGGATCTTATTCGTGACAAGAACCTGTTTGAGCAATTCGAAGACTTGCCGGAAAACTGGCTCCGACAAAAAACCAGCACCGTTTTCGCACTCAAAAACCGGTCGTTCATGACCTGGGAACAACGCCCCTATCTGTTCAAATTTGCCAACTACAGGCCGATCACAGGTACTGAAGAGTTCATGTACCAGAACATCACAATCTCACCGCTTGTTTCCCTGGACGGCAATGTCAATCAGGCCGTCATCATCATTTATGATGTGACAGACATTGTTTCCAACCGAAAGGCGCTTGAGAAAGTAAACAACGAACTGGAGATGCTTAGTCGTACTGACCGACTGACACAGCTCTATAATCGTGGTTTCTGGGAAGAGTGCCTGATTCGGGAATACGCTCGATACACACGTTATAAAACCGAATGCTCGGTTGTCATGCTTGATATCGATCATTTCAAAAAGGTAAACGACACCTATGGCCACCAAGCCGGCGATGCCGTGATAAAGCATGTTTCCGGACTGATTCGGGACAACCTGCGTAAAACAGATATCGCAGGCCGCTATGGCGGTGAGGAATTTGGCGTCATTTTGCAAAATACCGACGATGCTTCAGCCGTTTATTTCTGCGAGCGTCTGAGGAAGTCTGCCGAGAAAAGCGTCGTCATGCACGACGGGCAGGAAATACGTTTTACCATAAGCCTTGGCATCAGTCAGGCAGACCCTGCACTCGCCAACTACAAGGCGTGGCTTGAACAAGCTGACCATGCTCTTTATGCAAGTAAAGAAGGCGGTAGAAATCAGACTTGGGTCTACGCCAAAGACTGAGTAAACTAGGTGCTTTGTGAAGAATGGATGCTGCACCAGTGAATATCTGCCACGTTAACCTCGCTCGCGGCTTTAGCGGCGGAGAAAGCCAGACACTTCTTCTGATCGACGAGCAAATTCGGCTTGGCTACCAGGTGAGTGTTGTAGCAAAAAAATCCAGCCCATTTGCCCAGGCGTGCAAAGAACGCCAATGCCTCGTCCACGAGGTCGGCCACTACTTAAGTGGTCACGCAAGGAAAATCACTGAGCTCTGTCAGGCTGTACACGTTCATGAGGGGCAGGCAGTTTATTGGGCGCTTATTCAGCACCTGCTGTACAAGGCCCCCTACATCGTAACACGGCGCATCGATAACCCTTTCAAAAACAAGAGGCTATCGAATCTTGCCTACCAGAAAGCAAGCAGCATCGTGTGCGTGAGCCATGCAGTGGAAGCCGTGGTAAAAAAACAATTCCCGCAAGCCAAAACAAATGTCGTAAATGACTCACCTGTTGCCTATCCGGTTAATCAGCATCTGCGCACCTCTCTCTGCAGTAAATACTTGGGAAAATTCGTCGTAATCCAGGCAGCAAAGCTTTATCAACACAAAGGCTTCGATGTCACCATTTCTGCTGCCAAACGTCTCAAAAAACGTCCGGACATCCATTTTTGTTTGCTCGGTGATGGCCCGGAACTTGGGAAACTGCAGGAGCAAGCACAGGGGCTAACAAATCTCGAATTTGTCGGTAGACAATCAGAAATGGGGGCCTGGTTTTCAATCGCGGATGTGGTCGTACTGCCCTCCCATACAGAAGGCATGGGTTCAGTTCTGCTTGAAGCAACACTGGCCGGCGTTCCCGTCATCGGCACTCGTGCAGGCGGTATACCCGATGCCATTCAAGAGGAAATCAACGGTCTTTTAATTGATGTCGGAGACGCAGAGGCCCTGGCTCTGGCAATTCTTCGCCTGCATGATGATGAGCAGTTACGGCACACGATCGAAACAAAGGCGCCGGCATTTATCGAGGGATTCAACATTCAGAGGGCAGCTGAGCGTTACGAGTACATCTACACAAACTCATGAATCGTCGCCTGCTTCACTCCGTTCTCGGTAAAACTGCACCAGTCATGTTTGGCTATGTCCCGATGGGCATGGCATTCGGGGTGCTGTTTTCAGAGCTAGGTTATGCCTGGTATTACGCGACACTCATGGGGATTCTGATCTTTGCGGGAGCAGCGCAATTTATGGCCGTCGGATTGCTTGCAGCCGGCGCCGGTATGCTGGAGGTTGCGGTTACCACCCTGCTTCTTAACTCAAGGCATATTTTCTATGGTTTGTCCCTGCTACAGGAATTTAAAGTAAAGGGTTGGCGGCGCTGGTATCTGATCTTCGGTCTAACGGATGAAACCTACTCTCTGCTGACATCGCTCAAACACGCGCATGCGAATAAAGTGCAGGATAACTCAGACGCCCCATACTCGCTTAGCGAGGAGCAACTGGCGATCACTGCAATCAATCAAAGCTATTGGGTAATCGGCTGCACACTGGGCGCATTGCTTGGCGCAAATATCTCTTTCAATACCCAAGGGCTTGAATTTACTCTAACAGCACTGTTCATGGTGCTTGTAATAGAGCAATACAAAGCCGTGCGCTCTTTGACGCCCTTTCTGATTGCGCTCGTCAGCGGAAGCCTCGCGCTTTATTTTGCGCAACCGCAGAACATGCTACTCATATCACTAACCCTGGCGCTAGCCTTACTGCTTATCAAATACCGGTTGAAGCCATGGACCTAAGCTATCTGCTCGCCTTTATCGTCACGATGGCCTTGGCGACGTTTGTAACCCGCGCCCTGCCTTTTTGGATATTCCGGGATCAA
Organism: Oleiphilaceae bacterium; assembly: GCA_036833965.1. Taxonomy (GTDB): domain Bacteria; phylum Pseudomonadota; class Gammaproteobacteria; order Pseudomonadales; family Oleiphilaceae; genus PZPK01. The sequence continues at coordinate 13,752 of DAITOW010000024.1, read as the reverse complement.
CAACACCCTGTAGTGCTGTTTCTTGGCCGCTATTTACCGCCTGCGGTTATGACGCTTCTGGTGATGTATTGCCTGAAGGAAGTGCAATGGACGAGCGGCAATCACGGTTTGCCCGAATTACTCAGCCTCGCGATTGTGGTTATTGCGCACTTATTGTTTAAAAATGCCTTAATCAGCATTTTCAGCGGAACTGCGCTCTATATGATGTGGGTGCAAGGCGCGCTGACAAATCTTTTCTAGAACAGCGCACCAATGCACTGACGCGCTAGCTTACAGTGAAAGCTCAATTGTCGCGATGCTTGTCAGCGTAGGGTTTCATGTACTTGTAGAACACGCCATTGGCATTTGACCAGGAAATTGCCAGACCCCTCCAGCCAGCAAGAAAACCTCCCTTTACAATGAAGCTTTCAAAAAAGCGCCACAATGCTTTGAGGAAAATAATCATCGGCGGGTAACTCTTGCCACTCTGACGATTAATCTCTGTGTAGCGATCAACCTTCACCAAAAACTGGCCAAGATGCTGTACCGCATTGTGATCAATGGGGTAAGGCAATTTTTTAACGGCACTGCCATCATGCAAAGCAACTGACTCATGCACGTCATTATCGTTAAAATTATGTGCTTCCCGATTAAACAGGCGCACCAACCAGTCCCCACCCCAGCCGGCATACTTGACGTATTTTCCCATCAGGAAGTTTCGGCGAAGCACTTTTAATGCAATGGTAGGATCCTGATTCGGAAGCCATGACTCAAGATATTCGGACAACTCAGGGCTGACCATCTCATCTGCATCCAGCGATAATACCCAATCGTTACTGGAACACGCGACAGCGGCCTGTTTGGTTTTTCCAAAACCGACAAACCGGCCCTCAAAAATCACGACATTCGGATACTCGGAAGCTATTGCCAGCGTGCCATCATTTGAACCGTTATCGTAGAGCACAACTTCCTGAAACGCCTTCAGGGATTCAAGCGTTTCACGAATCGTGTCTTCTGCGTTCTTAACAATAATTACCGCACTAACGTGCTCTATCATGCGATTTTCCTATCCCGCCGAATCATCAATTCCCGGCGACAAGCATACATAAAAAAAGGGAGCCGGGGTAACCTGCCGCGCCGAACTTGTGGCAGGTATTTAAGGCTCCCTAAGGGACAAAGATCGCTATGTCACTTACTTGGACAAATCCAAAAGCAATTTGTTCAATCGACTAACAAACGCGCCTGGTTCTTTGAGTTGATCACCCATTGCCAGTGCCGCCTGGTCAAACAGAATCAGAGTCAGATCATTGAATCGCTCATCGTCCTGCTCCGTATTCAACTGCTTCACAAGAGGATGCTCGCCGTTCAACTCAAAACTTGGCTTGCTCTCCGGAACCGGCTGACCGGCCGCCTCCATGATCTTGCGCATTTGAGCATCCATATCATGAGCACCCGCAACCAAACATGCCGGACTGTCGGTCAAACGGTTGGACATACGCACCGCGTCCACCTTGTCCGCCAACAATTCCTTGATTTGCTTGATCAGGTTTTCATAGGTTTTGTTTGCTTCTTCCTGCTGCTTCTTCTCTTCTTCTGCCTCACTCAGGTCCAGCTCACCCTTGGTGACATCCTGAAGATGTTTGCCTTCGTAATCGGAAAGATAGGAAATCATCCAGCCATCAATCCGATCGCTAAGAACCAAAACCTCGATGCCCTTCTTACGGAAGATCTCCATGTGCGGGCTAGAGATACCAGCAGCATAACTCTCCGCAGAAATATAGTAGATCTTGTCCTGCTTCTCGGACATACGACCGATGTAATCATCAAGAGAAACATTCTGGGTTTTATCACCGTTAGTGGACGCAAAACGCAATAGCTTGGCAAGCTTCTCTTTGTTTGAATAGTCTTCGCCGATACCTTCCTTGATCACCTGACCAAATTCATCCCAGAACTGCTGATATTTTTCAGCATCGTTCTTGGCCATTTTGGTAAGCATATCCAACACACGTTTGGTCAGCGCCGTTCTCAGGCTATCGACGGTTTTATCATTCTGCAAAATCTCACGCGACACGTTCAACGAAAGGTCACGCGTATCGACAATACCTTTCACGAAGCGCAAATAAAGCGGTAAAAACTGCTCAGCTTCATCCATGATAAAGACACGCTGAACGTACAATTTCAAACCACGTGGCACGTCCCGGTTGTACAAATCAAATGGCGCTTTTGCGGGAATATACAACAAGCTCGTGTAGTCTAGTTTGCCCTCTACACGGTTATGCGACCAGGTAAGAGGATCCTGAAAGTCATGCGACACGTGCTTGTAGAAAGTTTTGTATTCTTCTTCAGACACTTCGTTTTTAGATAGAGTCCAAAGCGCAGTCGCCTGGTTAATCGTTTCGTCTTCAGGCTGCTTTTGTTCTTCCCCTTCTTCAGCCGGCATCGGCTCAGACTTCATCACAACAGGGAACGAAATGTGGTCGGAGTATTTCTTAACAAGGCTACGCAAACGCCAGCCATCGGCAAATTCCGTCTCATCGTCTTTCAGATGCAGAACAATCGAGGTACCACGTTGTTCGCGGTCAACTGTCTCAATCGTAAACTCACCTTCGCCTTCTGAAGTCCAGTGCACACCTTCTGAAGCGTCCACGCCTGCACGACGGGTAAATACTTCCACCTTCTTCGCGACAATAAATGCAGAGTAAAAACCAACACCAAACTGACCGATCAATTGCGAGTCACGCTTACTGTCACCCGTCAGCTTAGACATAAAGTCGGCTGTACCAGATTTGGCGATCGTACCAAGATTATTAATGACGTCGTCACGGGTCATACCAATACCATTATCGGTAATCGTGACCGTTTTGGCGTCCTTGTCGAAATCAATTCGAACTTTCAAATCGCCATCATTTTCATACAAAGCATCGTTTGACAAAGCTTCGAAGCGCAACTTGTCTTCCGCATCAGAAGCGTTGGAGATCAGCTCTCTTAGGAAAATCTCTTTGTTGCTGTACAAGGAATGAATCATCAAGTGCAGCAGTTGCTTTACTTCAGTTTGAAAACCCAATGTTTCCGCGTTTTTGCTTATGTTTTCAGATTCAGCCATATACCTATCTCTTTCTCTTTTCTTTCCGAGTTAGTGTTTAAGGATCGAGCAGCAATCAACCGCACTGCTCTTGGGATGAAACTAATGTGTGGTCACTATGCGTTTTTTCAAGGGAATTAGACCGGGATTTTTAGTCATCTATCGAAGTTCGTAATCTTTCCCTATACACTGCTTCTATAAAAATTCACTGCTACACGGGTTATTCATGCTACGTTCTTTCGTTATCGCTCTCTTCTCTGTGGTCGTCTTTATTGGCTTGAGTTCTGCAATCATCGACGCAATTTATGGCGGTGGTGAAGCATTCCCGGACAGGCTCGACACCAAATCAGTAGTCGCCTCTGATCGCCTCGAACTCGTTGCAGACCTGCCCTATCCTCCTGGAAACATCGCTGTTAGCGAAAAAGGGCGCCTGTTTTTCACCTTTCATCCTGAGGGCAATCCAGAATTTAATGTCGCCGAAATCGTTTTCGGAGAAGTGCAGGAATTGAAGTTCAAAAGTGACTTCCCTGTTGAACTCGAGAGCGTACTCTCTCTGCGCATTGATCGGCAAAACCGCTTGTGGCTTCTTGATTACGCAAATCATGGATGGGGAGTTCCAAAGATAGTCGCGATCTCGCTTGATACCATGGAAGTCGTGCACTATCACGAATTCGATAACGACATCGCCCCCCTGGGCTCACACTTGAATGATTTCCAGGTCGATGCCAGCGGCCAGTACATCTTTATTGCCGATGCGAGTATTTTTGGCCTCGATCCGGCCATCATCGTCTACGACATCAATAAGAAAACCGCTCGTCGAGTTGTCGAAGACCACGAATCGGTGATCGCAGACAAATATGTCCCAGTCGTTGAAGGTCAAAAAATGCTGATGCTTGGCGTGTTTGCCATTCGTCCAGGCGTCGATTCTATTGCACTGAGTCGGGATCAAAAATGGCTTTACTTTTCGCCTGTCACCGATGAATTCCTGCATCGCGCGCCGGTAAGCGCACTAATAGATCCAAGCCTTCCCGAAGAAACCATGAGAGAGAAAATAGAACGCTTCGCTCCAAAAACCATGAGTGACGGGATAACCACAGACAATACCGGCAATATTTATATTTCAGATATCGAACACTCAGCCATTGTGGTAATGGATAAAAACGGCAAGATGACCACCTTGTTGCGGGACCCCGAGCTTCGTTGGCCCGATGGTTTCAGTTTCGGGCCGGATGGCAGTCTCTTTGTCACAGCCAGTGCCCTGCAAGACGTGATGTTAAAGCCGGCGAGTTACGTCAGGGAACAAGGGCCTTACCAGATATTCAAGATCAAAACGGATCAAAGCGCCCTTGCCGGGCACTAACATCATCGAAACGTTATTCGATCAGAAAGTGCGCGCGTGCCAGTGCAATAGGCTTGTCCTCGGACTCTTGCCAGGCGTGCACTTCAACATTTGCAACGCGTCCGCCCTGTCGAGTGATTTTGCATAAAGCGTAAGTATCCCGATCCATGCCCGCTCTAAGATAATCGATCGAAAAATCGATGATTTTTGGAAAAAACTCGACCGGCTGCGTAGCGAGCAAATGCAGACCACTGGAGATCTCCATAAATCCACCTAGCACCCCTCCATGAATCGCAGGCAAAATCGGGTTACCCAAATTACTTCGCTGTCGATTGAGTTTGAACAAACCTGAATCAACACTTCCATCAAACTCAACACCAATATGCCGGGCATAGGGAATAGCGCCCACTAATTGGTCTAGCTGACCGGAAGCCAACACCGACTTGCGCAGACTTCTCAAGTCCTCATCAAGCACCGCTTGAGAAGGCGCAGAAAAATCAGGAATGTTTATGCCTTTGGTCATATGATCAAGAGAAGAAATACCTTTAGCGCCCATACGCATAAAAGTCGCAACGCAATGGGCAACCGTTCGGTCAACCTGATACGCCTCACAACGCATAAACAAAATATTATTGGTTACGCGGTAACAACTGGCGCGGGCGTATACCGGGTAACCGGGACGGGCTGAACGCATGTAGTCAACGCGCAAATCGAGTGTCGGGCACAGTTCAAACTCGGGCATTGCACATAATACTGCCGCACCAGCAGTGGTATCCATTAAAGTGGTAATAGCACCACCATGAATCACTTTTGAATCAGGGTTACCAATGATGCGCTCGGAATAAGGCAACTCGAGAATCAACTCATTTTCGCGCGCTGAAGTGACCGTAATTCCCAATGCCTGACATTGTGCCAACACGGAAATAAAAGACTCAACTTGCTTCAATAAAACGCTTTCGTCGCGCATTGTTGGTACTACTCCAAAGGCCAAAAGCGGCAAGTATAGTGAACTTCGTCACACAAAATAAGATCAACGAGCGAAGAACTTGCCGATGACCGATCTAAAAAGCACAAATAACATAAAGACAACGAGACAGGACGACGCAATGAGCGCATTACTCGGAACACCTCTAAAGTTACCCTGCGGAGCAGTACTCTCTAACCGCTTGGCGAAAAGTGCAATGACCGAAGGGCTTTCGGAGCCAGGGGATGTGCCGGGAGAGGCGCTGGAGAACCTATATCGAATCTGGTCTCATGGGGGCGCGGGACTGCACATCACCGGAAACGTGCAAATCGACCGCCGCTATCTTGAACGTGCAGGTAATGTCGTTCTTGAAGATGACAAGGATCTGCCTAGATTCGAACGCTGGGCGAAAGCTGCACAAGAGGCAGGAAATCATTGCTGGGTTCAGCTCAATCATCCGGGGAGACAATGCCCAAAGCTGGTGAACAGCCACCCCCTGGCGCCCTCTGAGGTTCAACTGGATATGCTCGGTAATTTCGGCAAACCCAAGCCGATGACAGAGGCCGACATTGAAGACGTCATTTCACGATTCGCACGTACAGCAGAACTATGCAAACTCGCCGGCTTCACCGGTGTACAGATCCACAGCGCGCACGGCTATCTGCTGAGCCAATTCCTCTCGCCCCGCGTCAACAAACGAACCGACCAGTGGGGCGGGAGCATTGAAAACCGGGCTCGACTGCTTAGACGCATCATCTCTGCCGTCAGGGAAAAAGTAGGCTCAGAATATCCCATCGGCGTAAAGCTGAACTCTGCCGATTTCCAGAAAGACGGTTTCACCTTTGAGGAGTGTGTTCAAGTTGCCAAATGGCTGGGCGAAGATGGCATCGATCTTCTTGAAATATCCGGCGGTACCTATGAACAGCTCAGTTTGATTGGTGTTGAACCTACCGAGGTTCGTGAAAGCACGCGCAAACGAGAGGCTTACTTCATCGAATACGCGAAACGTATCAAGGACGCAGCGGAAATACCTTTGATGGTGACCGGCGGATTTCGCTCCCGAGCGGTGATGGAAAAAGCTTTGGCTGACGGAGAACTCGACATGATTGGCCTTGCCAGACCTCTGTGCACGCAAACCGATTGCCCAAAGAAACTAATCAACAGCAAGATCGAAAAGCTGGATGACTATGAACAGCAGCTTGTTTTGGGTAAAGGGTTTTGGGGAAACAATAGCAGCTCTAATCTGATCAAGGCGATCAACAGCTATGGGCAGGTGGGTTTTTACTATTGGCAAATGATTTTGCTATCAAAAGGGCTGCCGCCCAGCCCGAAAATTCAAACACTACGCTATTTTCTGCGACATATAACAAACGATTTCCGTCTGAATATGCGTCGTAAGTTCAAGGGTTAGGTCTTTATTACTCAATGTCGAGCAATATGGAAAGGACATGATCCGCTGTGATTTCCGGGCGCTCTTGCATAAAACAATGACCGCCCTCCACTTCATGAACATTCACCAGTCCATAACGTCTTTCCAGCTTCGGTAAGGCTTTTCGAACAAAATCGTAGGTCCTGGCGCCGAACAACATATCGGCTGGTATTTGCAGGCTGTTCAGAGAGGTCCAAACCGATTTGGAGTAGCTTGCGAAAATCGCACTTTCTATCTCAGGCGGGCACTTCAACTCAAAACCGCTATCTGTCTTCCGCATACCATGTTTGAGATAAGAACGCAGACAATCATCATCCCAGCCTTTAAACGTGCCGCGCTGGTAGAAATAATTCCACATGGATTCTTCATCATCCCAGAATGTACCTCGCATTCGCGCCTGTCTGACCAAAGGCAAGTACTTGGACAAACCAATAACCTGCATGCCATTAGCTGCAAAAGTAAATGCACGCGAACCAATAATCGGGTCCAACATGATGACACGATCAAACAACATGCTGTCGTTGTTGGCCATCAGCAAGGTATTCACCCCGCCAAAACTATGGCCTAGGCCAACTCGGGGAACGTCATTCCATAAGCTTGAATAATGCTGCCACACTTCGGTGAAGTACGTTGCACTATCATCCCAGTGCGTAAAGCGTTCACCGGCTTCGCTCTCTCCATGCCCCTGGGCATTACTCAAAAACATATCGAAGTGTTTGCTCAACGGGGCAAGAAACTTCTCGTACACAAGGCCGTTGAAACCGTTGCCATGCAGAAAATGTATGACCGGCTTACCTGAAGGCGGAGTGAAGTGACCACGCAGCTTAAAACCACCGGATACATCATAGGTCCAGGGGACCAACCCGCGAATGAAGCCTGACACTTCCTCTCTCAAATCACACTCCAGTTATGTTGTATCCGTTCGTATTGCTCAAGCAAACCATCCGAGAGAAACGCTCCAAGAGAAAGCAGATCTGAAATCGGTACATCTCTGTAAAATTCGTCCCGGCAGGCGTGAATGAACTTGAGCGTAAGAAACGCATCAAACCAATCGTGGAAGGCTCGAAGTGCCTTATCCCCGCTCAAGCGCTGCTTTCGGCAATGCGCCAAATAACGCTCAAAACCCAGAATTGCCAAAACCCTCATTAAGACCGGGTACTCGAGAAGCGCGTGCTCGATACCCGACACGAACGCCTGACTGTCCAAATGAGCCGCATTATTATCAAGCACAAACAACAAACTTCCAAGCTCTTTAAAGCTTTGCGGATGATAATAACGATAATCCTGCAGGGCACTTTCATGCTGTGCAATCTTTCTTAAGGCGGGTCCTGTTCCAAAAGGAACACGCTGGCTATCACGTCCCAGGATTGCAAGTTCCGGCTGTCTTAGGCTGACAATGCCGTTTAACTTCGCCAACTTGTTGAGGAGGTAAAAATCTTCGCCCGCTGGCCGTTTAGGCACACCTCTCACCTTGCAGTAGTCGTCGATATTTATACACATCGTTGAACCGAGCGCATGGTAAGCATAGGGCGACCCGGCTTGGGCAAGCTGTTCTACATAATACCGAAGCTTAAAATCATATAACTCGCTTTCCAACTCCAAACCGTCGGAACCGTGATGCTGAAAGGGATAGATCAAGGCGCTGGGCAGAGCCTTGCGGATACCCTTTGTCCGAGCAGAACCCGAAGCCGCAGCATCCCGGATTTGAAAGCGATCGGTTATTCGAAAATACTCTGGCGGCAAGCGTACATCTGCATCACAAAAATGTATCCATCGTGCGCCTGTCTCTCCACACGAATCTCCACATGACATTGCTACTGCGATATCCGCACCTATCTTACGTGCCAAACCAACGCCCTGCTTTGCACCAATCCGTCTGCCAGCAGAACAGCGATCAACTAATAACAGGTAGTGTTCCTTACTCAGTTCGGCAAGATAACACCGGCCGGACGCTTGCTCAGACAGCGGGTCAGGCGCCAGATCAGAGACATTCCCGGATACAACATCTGCGACAAGTCGGGCGTCCAGCTCCTTTAGGAAGTGCTCAAAAACCGCGAGCGTGCGCGCAGATTCTTCGTCACTTGCCGACTCAGGAGCATTCAAAACCCAAATAGAAAGTAGTCCTCCATCGGAAGGCATGGAAAGGAACTCTGAGAGGGATTCAATACTTTCATCAAAGGCAGGCAAAACGAAAAACCGCACAAATTCGGGGACAGTTTGAATTGGATTCGGTTCTTGTTCTGGATTTTGTAAAGCGCTTTTTCGTTGGCACAGCCGCCAAAGCTCCTGAGCTTCGGGCTCGGCGTACTTTTCCAGATAACGCTCACGAATGATTTTATTAGCGGCCACTGCGAGGCCCTGTCACTTCTTTATAATTCGCTTTGAGAACTTCAGGCTTAGCCAAAGACACCTGACAAGCCGTGAGTAATTGAGCTTCGAATAGATTCAAGTGCTTTTGGTTCATAGGGTTTCGCTTGAAACTTCCCCCATACTGGCGCGGGCCATGCGGCATCGCCTTGAAAACGCACAACATGGTGAATATGCAACTGGGCGACCACATTGCCCAATGCAGCAACGTTCAACTTGTCGCCCGAAAAGTGCTGCATTAAAAATCTGGAAAGCGCCATCGATTCTTTGTCCAACTGCGCTCGTTGCCCGTCATCAAGCTGATACAACTCGGTGACAAGCTCTCCATGCTCGCTCTTCACTCGGGGAACCAAAATGCACCAGGGATAATTGGCATCCTTCATCAGAAGAACGCGACAGAGAGGCCAGTCGAACAAAAGTTCGGTGTCATTTTCGAGCCTGGAATCGAGAGCAAACTCCGAGACAGCCATTGTTAGGCCTCCGAACTCTTCTTTTGCCAAACCGCTTCCCAATCAAGTGCGGACTGAACGATCACACCAAGATCATCGTAATCCGGCTCCCAACCAAGCGTTCTCTTGATTTTGGAGTTATCCGCCATGAGTGCATCGGGATCGCCAGCACGGCGCTCTGTCTCTTCAACAGGGAAATCAACACCGGATTTGTCTTTCACCACGTCGATCACTTCTTTTACGGTAAAGCCATGCCCGTAACCACAGTTCATGGTTTGCGAATCACCACCTTTCGCCATATAGTCCAAAGCCATCACGTGAGCCTTCGCAAGATCATCCACATGGATGTAATCGCGGATACAGGTGCCATCCCGCGTTTCATAATCCGTACCGAACACTTTCATACCCGCTCGCGCACCGGTAACACATTCGCAAGCCACTTTGATCAAGTGCGTCGCTTCAGGCGTAGCCTGTCCAATTCGGCTCTGCAGGTCAGCTCCTGCAACATTGAAGTAGCGCAAAATGACGTGTTTAAGATTGGACGCAAAGGACAAGTCGCGAATCATCTGCTCACTCATCATTTTCGATGCACCATACGGATTAATCGGAGCAAGCGGCATGTCCTCAGTCAGGACCTTTTCATCAGGCATACCATAAACAGCAGCAGTTGAAGAAAACACCATGTAAGGCGTTTTGTGCTTTTCAATCACAGTCAGCAGGTTAAGCGTATTACGAGTGTTGTTCCCGTAATACTTGAGCGGGTTTTCGACAGATTCAGGTACAACAATATTTGCCGCAAAGTGAAGAACCGCCTCAAATTTGTGTTTTGCAAACAAGGCGTCAAGCTTGTCAAAATCGCCCACATCACCGACAACAAGCTCCCCGTAGGTTACCGCCCATTCGTAGCCGGTTGAAAGATTGTCATATACAACAATATCGTGGCCAGCTTCGCCCAACTGTTTAACAACGTGGCTTCCGATGTAGCCTGCACCGCCTGTGACTAATACTTTCATAAACCTAATAAAACCTTTGTCTGTTTGGAGTCGCTTGAAGCAACTTATTGAAACAATACTTTCAGTATATCTAGGGCGCCTTGCTTTTCATCTTCAAAGCCTTCTTTTTTTGACGCCGAAGATCAAAAAATGAGGAAATTAATGCGCTACAGGAGTCTGCCAACACATCCGGGGTCACCTCAACTGAGGTATTCATCGCTGCATGCTCAAGCAAGCGATTTTGGCTAAGCACCGCTCCTGCTTTCGGCTCCCGCGCCCCGAACACCAGTCGCTTGATACGGGAATGCACAATCGCACCGGCACACATCGTACACGGCTCTATCGTGACGTAAAGCGTGGCCTCGGGAAGACGGTAGTTGCCCACCCGCTGGCAAGCATCACGGATCGCCAGTACCTCCGCATGGGCGGTTGGGTCGCAACTCCCTATAGGCGCGTTGCAACCCTCGCCAATAATTTCTCCATCCAATACAACAACCGCGCCAACAGGCACTTCCTGGTGCTCTGCTGCGCGCTCCGCCAGGCGGAGCGCTTCATTCATGTAATATTCGTCGGTTTGTTGCATAGACGATTACGGCAGCCTTAAGTGTCAGTCCTAATTACCAGAGCTAGCTATCAGAACTAGCTATCAGCCCTTACTCCCACTCAATCGTGGCAGGAGGTTTGGACGAAATATCATAGGTAACCCGCGAGATGCCTGAAATCTCATTAATAATACGGTTCGAAACCAGCTCCAGAAAATCGTAAGGCAAGTGTGCCCAGCGCGCGGTCATAAAGTCGATGGTTTCAACAGCGCGCAACGCGACAACATACTCGTAACGACGTGCATCTCCCACAACACCCACCGACTTAACCGGGAGGAAAACCGCAAAAGCCTGACTGGTCTTGTGGTAAAGATCATGGCGATGCAATTCTTCGATGAAGATATTATCTGCGCGGCGAAGTAAATCAGCATATTCCTTCTTCACTTCACCAAGGATACGTACCCCCAGACCTGGCCCTGGGAATGGATGACGATAAACCATGTCGTAAGGTAAACCGAGTTCCAGACCGATCTTGCGCACCTCATCCTTGAACAACTCACGCAGCGGCTCGACAAGCTTCAGCTTCATGTCTTCCGGCAAGCCACCCACATTGTGATGCGATTTAATAACGTGTGCCTTGCCCGTCTTTGAGGCAGCAGATTCGATCACGTCAGGATAAATGGTGCCTTGCGCCAACCACTTAACGTTATCGATCTTGGCAGACTCTTCATCAAAGACTTCGATAAAGGTATTACCAATGATTTTGCGCTTTTCTTCAGGGTCAGATGCGCCTTTTAACTTGCCAAGAAACAGCTCTTCGGCATCAGCACGGATGACCTTAACGCCCATGTTATCAGCGAACATTTTCATGACCTGATCGCCTTCGTTCAGACGCAACAGGCCGTTATCTACAAAGACACATGTCAGCTGATCTCCGATCGCCTTATTCAGCAAAGCCGCTACAACCGAGGAATCTACCCCGCCAGACAGACCGAGTAATACGTGGTCTGAACCAACCTGTTCCCGAATGGTCTTAATCGCATCAGCAACGATTTTGCTCGGCGTCCAGAGTGCATCGCACTCGGCAATATCCAGTACAAAATGCTCCAGAATCCGCTTGCCCTGAAGGGTATGGGTTACTTCGGGGTGAAATTGCACTCCATAAAAATGCTTTTCAACATTGCACATGCCGGCAATCGGACAAGACGGCGTAAGCGCCATCAACTCGAAGCCTTCCGGCATCGCAACCACCTTGTCACCATGGCTCATCCAGACATCAAGCAATACCTCACCCTGGTCACCAAAGTGGTCTCGAATATCTTTGAACAAGGGGTTTTCATTCGTTACCTGAATCTGTGCATAGCCAAACTCACGAATCTCCGAACCTTCAACCTTGCCACCCAACTGCTCAGCCATCGTCTGCATGCCGTAGCAGATCCCAAGAACGGGAACACCAAGCTCAAACACTATTTTTGGTGCACGAGGCGTATCCGTCCCCGTCACAGACTCGGGACCGCCGGCGAGAATAATCGCCTTCGGTGCGTATTCCCTAATCTCTTCATCGTCCATATCAAAAGCGCGAATCTCACAGAAGACGCCAATTTCACGAACTCGTCTGGCGATTAGCTGAGTGTACTGAGAGCCGAAATCAAGAATAAGTACACGATGAGCGTGGATGTTTTGATTGGCTGAGTTAGACATGGTCATACCGATAAATACCTTAAAAAAACAATCGGGAGACAAATGCTCCCGATTGGTGTGCTCAAAAAAATATGATCAACAAATTAAATACATTAGTAACAAAGCGAGGATTAACCTACACGATAGTTGGGCGCCTCTTTGGTGATCGTTACATCGTGCACATGGCTTTCTTTCATGCCAGCTGCTGTGATGCGTGTAAACTCTGGTCGGGTACGCATCTCATCAATATTTCGGCTTCCAGTGTAGCCCATACTCGAACGCAAACCACCCATCAACTGATGAATAATCGCACTCATCGGACCTTTGCACGCGACTCGTCCTTCGATGCCTTCAGGAACCAGCTTGTCCACACCTGACTTCGTATCCTGGAAGTAACGGTCACTCGAACCCTGCGCCTGACCCATTGCACCTAGCGAACCCATCCCTCGATAGGCCTTGTAACTGCGTCCCTGGAAGAGTTCAACTTCACCGGGCGCCTCATCGGTACCCGCCAAAAGGCTACCAACCATGATCGCATGCGCCCCGGCAGCAACCGCTTTGGCCACATCACCAGAAAAACGAATTCCTCCGTCTGCAATCAACGGAATGTCATACGGCTTCAGGGCCTCTGCAACATTGGCAATGGCTGAAATTTGCGGCACACCAACACCCGCCACAATGCGGGTAGTACAAATTGAACCTGGGCCAATACCGACTTTCACTGCGTCGGCTCCGGCTTCTGCAAGGGCTACTGCTGCTTCTGCCGTTGCGATATTTCCGCCAATTACTTCAACTTGCGGATAATGCTCTTTCACCCAACGAACGCGATCCAACACGCCTTTTGAATGGCCGTGCGCTGTATCAACAACGATGACATCCACACCTGCTTTTACTAACGCGGCAACACGTTCTTCCGTGCCCTCACCAGT
>DAITOW010000023.1:15956-17145 GCA_036833965.1 Oleiphilaceae bacterium | reverse complement strand
GCAAGAAGGAGTGACCTATGAGAGATCACGAAAAACCACACTGCAATTCAGCAGAAGAACCTAGCCCCCAAACAGGTAGCTGCTGTTCCCATAAGACCGATGACAAACCAGCGGCTAGCAAAGAGCTTACGAACAACAGCGACTGTGAATCACACACAACAAAACCGGCTTCCTGCTGCGCACCAAAAAAGGAAGAAAGCAGTGAGGACAATTGCTGCGCACCTGCGCCAAACAAAATTGACTGGCTACTCTGGGGCTCTGCAATCGGCGTGCTCGTTTTTTACGGCTTGAGCTATACCGGTATGGATCATGAGCATTGGCTGGGCAGCTTTAGCCACAGCGTTCGTGATCTGATGCATGTTATGTGGTGGGGGCTTGTATTGGGCATTCTCATGGTCGGCCTTCTCAGCCAGATCCCTAAAGATTTTGTTCTTTCAGTACTCGGAAAAGGCGGAACCAAAACCGGCCTGCTTCGTGCCACATTCGCCGGGGTATTTCTGGATTTGTGTAGCCATGGCATCTTGATGGTGGGCATGGAATTGCGCAGAAAAGGCGCAAGCCTTGGACAGGTTATGGCTTTTCTTATTGCAAGCCCCTGGAATTCCCTTTCTCTCACCCTCATTATGATTGCCTTGATCGGTCTACCCTGGACCCTCGCATTTATCGCACTTTCGATGCTGATCGGGCTATGTGCGGGCTGGATTTTCGATCGACTTGAGGAAAACGGTACTCTGCCGTCGAACCCTAACCAGCCGGAACTAACCGAAAACTTCCAATTCTGGCCTGAAGCAAAACGCCAGTTATCAGGCGTAGAATGGAATGCTCAACTCGCAACGCGTATCGCGAAAGGTGGTATGAACGGCGCCCGAATCATCCTTAAATGGCTATTATTCGGTGTATTGCTTGCGTCAGCAATTCGCGCATTTGTTAGCCTGGAGGACTTCCAAACCTACTTTGGGCCTACCCTATTCGGACTAATCGCAACACTAGTCGCAGCAACAATCATAGAAGTATGCTCGGAAGGTTCCACGCCCATTGCCGCCGATCTCATGACAAGAGCACACGCACCTGGCAACAGCTTTGCGTTTCTCATGGGAGGCGTGGCGACTGATTACACCGAAATTCTGGTGATTAAGGAAACAACTAAATCCTGGAAGACTGCCCTGTTTTTACCTTTGCTTACGCTGCC
>DAITOW010000023.1:0-15856 GCA_036833965.1 Oleiphilaceae bacterium | reverse complement strand
AGGAAACAACTAAATCCTGGAAGACTGCCCTGTTTTTACCTTTGCTTACGCTGCCGCAAGTGTTTGTGGTTGCATGGTTGCTTAACTCTTTTGGTTAAGGGTTAAGTGCTTAATGATCAGTGCTTAGAGATACAGCACCGCTCAAGACAGAAACGAAAGGAACCGATCAAGCTCTTCCTGATCAGTGTTGAACGAACAAACCAGACGCACAAAAGTTGTGTCTGGTTTTTTTTGAAGATCGCCAAGAAAACGCTCCGGCCACTCGCCGAACCCTGCACCAGCCTTACGCAATGCAGCAACTTTCGAGTTCTCGATTAAAGCGAACACTTCATTACCATCCGTTGGCCAAACAAGCTCTCCAGCCGAACTCGTTTTTATTCCCTGAGCAAGATATTTAGCCGAAGAATTGCTTCTGGATGCCAGATCGCGCCAGTGCTCTTGGTCAAGCCATGCACAAAACTGGGCGCCCAAAAACCGACCCTTAGACAACAAATGTCCCGCTCTCTTGCGCCGAAATTCAAAATCCCTCGCCAAATTCTTATCAAAGAAGATCACAGCTTCCGCTGCCAGGGCACCATTTTTACTAGCCCCTAAACACAGCACATCAACTCCGGACTTCCAGGTCATCTCAGCCGGGGTGCAGCCAAGACTCACCAATGCATTGGCAAATCGAGCTCCGTCCATGTGTACCCGCATCTCATGCTCTTTCGCCACTTTGGTCAACAACCGCAACTCTTCGAGACTGTAGACAGAACCGGTTTCAGTGAGTTGCGTCAGGCTAAGTACCCGCGGTCGTGAGGTATGTGGATCGTGACCATCAAAACGCTCCAGAAATTCCCGCAGGGATTGTTCTGAAAGCTTTGGCTTATCCAAATCCAAACCAAGCATCCGCGCACCACCGGTATAAAATTCCGGGGCACTAAGTTCATCGTTGATGATGTGTGCGTGCGAATGACAAACAATCATTTCCCAAGGATTTACCAAAGCGGAAAGAGCCAGGCAATTCGCTGCAGTGCCGGACGAAACAAGGAAAACATCGACTGAGGTTTCAAAGAATTCTGCTAATAGCTCTTCAGCCCGTCTTGTCCATTCATCGGTGCCGTAACTTGATTGAGCACCTGAATTTGCCTCAACGATTGCTTGAAGAACCTTCTCTGAAGCACCACTTTGATTATCACTTCCGAAATTCATGGTACTAGATCACTCCATCAAGCACTGCTGCCAAATTGCGCTGCACCTGTTCAAGTTCAACACTTGCATCCAGCACTACAAAACGTTCCGGCTCCCGCTCAGCTCGAGTTAGGTAGGTATCACGAACGCGCTTGAAAAACTCTACCTTCTCTTCTTCAAAACGATCCAGCTCTGCACGTTTGCTTGCCCTGGCCATACCGACTTCGATCGGCGCATCAAGCAACAATGTCAAATCCGGACGTAACGCACCCTGTACAAAACTCTCCAGATCCGCGACCTTTTCACTCGGCAGCTGGCGCCCCCCGCTTTGATAGGCATAGGTCGCATCGGTAAAGCGATCACAAACAACCCAAACTCCACGCTCAAGTGCTGGAATGATCTTTTCATTCAAATGTTGGGCACGAGCCGCAAACATCAAAAGCAATTCCGTATCCGGATGCACTTTCTCTTCGCGACGCTTTATCAGCACTTCACGAATTTCTTCGGCAAGCGGGGTGCCGCCAGGCTCTCGGGTAACGATGCAGTCTATACCCTTTTCTCTGAGCGTAGTTGCTATAAACTCGATGTTGCTCGACTTACCAACACCTTCTCCGCCCTCGACGGTAATAAACTTTCCGCGCATCATCCTGCTCTTAATTATAAAATGGTTCTATGAAGCTATTCGTTGTCCATGTTATTCCGCTGGAGCGGAACGGTAGTCACTTCTTCTTTTAAGCTGATACTGCCTTACGGCCTTGTTGTGCTGCTCAATGGTCTCCGAAAAAGCGTGTGAGCCGTCGCCTTTCGCGACGAAATACAGGCTTTTTCCCGGTTTGGGATTTAGTGCCGCGTAGATCGCCTCCCTGCCAGCAAGCGCTATCGGCGTTGGCGGCAAGCCATTGATTCGATAGGTATTGTATGGCGTCATCTCGCGCAAGTGCTTGCGTGTGATATTGCCCTTGTAGCGATCACCAAGACCGTAGATGACAGTTGGATCCGTTTGCAATCGCATATTTGTGTTTAATCTACGAACAAACACGCCAGCAATCTCTTCTCGCTCGCTCGGTTTGCCCGTTTCTTTCTCAACGATCGACGCGAGTATCAGCGCTTCATATGGTGAAACCAGCGGCAGCTGCTTCTGTTGTCGTTTTTCCCACTCAGACAACAGTACTTCCCTCAAGCGCTCATGCGCCCGCACTAGAATAGAAAGGTCTGTCTCCCCCCGGTGAAAGAAATACGTATCGGGATAAAGGCTACCTTCGGGATGATTAAAAATTAAAGCCGCTCTGTCAGGAACCCCATCACTTGCAGCAGATTGATTGCTGGCAACCAATTTTGCCAGAACATCCTGATCTGACCAGTCGCTTGTCACATGCTTCAGCCGCTCATCGGCCGCCAGCACTGCGCGAGCCTCACTAAATGTGGAACCTTCAATCAAGGACACTTTATAACGTACCTGATTATTAGAGCTGAGTAACTCAAACAAGCCAACCAGGCTCAATCCCGGCTGAATCTCGAACTCACCTGCTTTCAGGCTCGCACCCAGCTTCTTGTGCCGCAAATACACCTTGGCAATCTGCTCATACTCAATAATTCCAAGCTCCTGAAAATCACGGATAACGCTATTGGAAGACATACCGGGCTTGAGTTCATAGATAAATGTCTGAGTGATAGGCAAAGGCTTTTCGATATATCTGAGGTACGAAAGCACTGCAACCGTACCCAACAATACGACAACCAGAGAACTCGCAAATACGAGCTTAAGCAGTTTCATAACCAAATCCAAAACGCGTCTTAACGGCGACCATCAACTCCCGGCAAGCCACCGGAATCGCATACTCTTTCTCACAGAATTTTTTAACTGGCCAAACTCCAAACACACTGTTGATCATTGCCAGGCCATCAGCCTTGTGAAGATCTTCAATACCAAGCCTTTTTTCACAAAGCTCAATCGCATCTATTTCACCTGCCAGCATGGCACTTAACAGCGTACCCCGGACCCCGCAAGCTCTGATCTCGGGGGTAAAGATAGATTTACCGGCAAAGACAATCAGATTGGACTTGGTGCCCTCAACAACACAACCATGCTGATCCAGAACGATACCCTCCGGGCAGTCACCAAGCTCTCTTGCAGCCATGACTTGATCCAGTCGATTCAAATGCTTTATGCCTGCCAGAACAGGCTGTTCGCTCAGACGATAAGAGCAAAGTCTTAATTCTATGCCTTCGCTATAGAAGCCATCCTGGTAATGCGGCAACTCAAAGGCCTGCACATAAATATCTGCCAGTGAAGGGTTAGCAGGCGCATATCCCCGACCACCTTCACGACGAATAGCAAAAATCTTAAGGAGAGATGTCGAATGTTCAATCAATTGCAGCTGTTGAATTGCCTGCTCAAGAGCCTGATCAAACTTTTGAAGCATGTCGAGTGCCGAGCCGAGAGCGAGAGTCTCGACACCTCGTAAAAAACGTGCTCGATGATAATCGAGCAAGGGGACAGAACTATCAACAACCCGAACGGTTTCGAAAATACCATCCCCGTAAGACAGAGCGCGATTACTCAAACTAAGCGCGGGTGTATCACCCTCATCCAGAGAGCTGAATAGCAATGCGGTCATCAGAATAAGACCTTGATTTTAATTGTTTTTTCTAGAACCCCCCTTCACGGGAGCATTCACAAGAATGAAAAGCGACTAGATCACAGCGCTTTAAAGATAATCGTACCGTTAGTCCCGCCAAACCCAAACGAGTTACTCAACACCGTAGAGATCTTGGCTTTGCGGGATTGATTAGCGACGATATCAAGCTCGACACCCGGCTCTTGCTCTTCAACATTAATAGTCGGGGGCGCAATCTGATCACGAATAGCCAAAACACTAAAAACAGCTTCTACAGCGCCTGCCGCGCCGAGTAAGTGGCCGATAGAGGACTTTGTCGAACTGACCAGCAAACCATTGGAGCTGTGCGGAAACAGACTTGCAATAGCCTGGGCTTCTGCAACATCTCCCAGCGGCGTCGATGTGCCATGGGCATTAATATAATCGACTTCCCCGGCAGGGATACCCGCATCCTTCAAGGCATTCTCCATTGATGCACGGGCACCTTCCCCATCTTCTGATGGCGAGGTTATGTGGAATGCATCATCGCTCATACCAAAGCCGACAAGTTCGGCATAAATATTCGCCCCGCGCGCAAGCGCGTGTTCATATTCTTCAAGAACGATACAACCTGCTCCGTCAGATAGAACAAAACCATCCCGACCAGTATCCCATGGTCTACTCGCCTTCGTCGGTTCTTCATTTCGTGTCGACAAAGCCTTGGCGTTTGCAAACCCGGCCATAGCCACCGGCGTGGTCGCCATTTCAGCTCCACCAGCCAGCATTACATCTGCGTCGCCATAAGCAATGGTGCGAGCGGCGTAACCGATGTTATGCGTTCCTGTCGTACATGCCGTCACGACTGCGATATTAGGGCCCTTGAAACCATACTTGATCGCGACATTGCCAGATATCATATTGATGATGGCACTCGGAACAAAAAACGGAGAGACACGACGCGAACCGGACTTGTTATAGGTATCACGCATCGTCTCAATCGTTTCAATGCCTCCGATACCAGAACCCATCGCTACGCCAGTACGTTTGAGTTGCTCTTCACTCAGATTCTCAAGCTTCGCATCTTCAACCGCCTGCATACAGGCGATCATGCCATAGTGCATGAAAGGATCCATTCGGCGCGCCTCTTTGTTATCGAGGTAATCACCGATTTCCAGCTCTTTCAATTCCCCACCAATTTTTACAGGGAAATCACTTGTATCGAAACGCTGGACGAAACCAATTCCACTTTCACCTGCAAGCAAACGCTTCCAGGTATCTGACACTGTATTGCCAAGCGGTGTTAATGCACCAAGACCCGTAACAACGACACGTCGCTTCGACATGAAGGCACTCCAATATTTATAGGCGACTCTAAAATCAAAAAACCGTCCAAAGCAGCATAGCTTGTGGACGGTTCCGCTGTCGCAATTGACTACTTACTGGTTAGCAATAATGTAATCAATGGCTTCTTGTACTGTTGAAAGCTTTTCTGCTTCCTCGTCAGGAATTTCGGTTTCAAACTCTTCTTCAAGAGCCATTACCAACTCGACCGTATCAAGAGAGTCTGCACCCAGGTCTTCAACGAAAGAAGACGTATTCTGTACTTCCGCTTCTTTGACACCCAGTTGCTCGCACACAATCTTTTTTACACGTTCTTCTACAGTACTCATACATTCCTCTCTTAATAGAAACTCACGGCTTCGCTGACTGGTAGAAACCAAACCGCTTACCAACAACTTGCTAACGACCCCAATGTTCGCTTTAGGCCCATAGTTGCGAGATAGTCTAGTTGAATCAGCTAAGTGAGACAAGCATCAAGACTGCACTCTAGGACATATACATTCCACCATTGACATGTATGGTCTGCCCTGTGATATAGGCCGCATCCTGAGAGGCCAAGTACGCCACTGCCGACGCGACTTCTGAAGAAGAACCCAGACGTCCGAGCGGAATTCTGGAAAGCATCGAAGCCTTGTTCTCCTCACTCAAATCCTCCGTCATATCTGTCTGGATAAAACCGGGCGCCACTGCATTTACGGTAATTCCCCGACTACCAATTTCATGCGCCAGAGATCGAGTAAAGCCTTCAATACCAGCCTTTGAGGCGCAATAGTTTGCCTGCCCCGGATTACCCATCTGAGCCACAACAGAACTGACGTTAATAATCCGACCCCATCGCGCCTTAGTCATTCCCTTAAGTACAGCCTTAGAGGTTCGGTAAACCGAGCTTAGATTTGTCTGGATTACCTGCTGCCAATCCTGCTCTTTCATACGCAACATTAGTCCGTCTTTTGTAATGCCCGCATTGTTTACCAAAATCAGGGGCGGCCCATAAGCGGAAGTCACTTGTGCGATTCCCTCACTCACTGAATCAGGGTCACTCACATCCATCACAATTCCATCGCCGTCCAAACCCCATTTCGCAAAATAATGGGATATCGATGACGCACCTGCTTCAGTCGTGGCGGTTCCGATAATCGTTAAGTTCTCGTCAGCAGCAAGCGCTTTAGCGATCGCCTGGCCGATGCCTCGACTTGCTCCGGTCACCAGAGCGACTTTTTTATCAGCTAACATCTAAGCCTCTCCCACCTGAAGTTCGTCGATCACCGATTTTATCGAAGCCTCGTCAGACATCGCATAAGAAACAACCGACTTGTCGATACGCTTATTGAGTCCGGCCAAAACCTTGCCCGGCCCGCACTCTACAAAATTTTTCGCCCCGCGATCTGCCAGATAGCGAATGGAATCAGCCCAACGCACAGGTTGATGGAGGTGCTGCAGCAAGTTGTATTTAAGTTCTTCCAGATCCGAGGGAATACTGGCTGTAAAGTTTTGCACAATAGGTACCGAAGGCTCTCGCATATCGATTGCACTTATCGCTTCCGCAAGTTCCTTGCCGGCCGGTTCCAAAAGCGCACAGTGGCAGGGAACGCTCACTGGCAACATTGCAGCTCGGCGCGCGCCAGCTTCCTTGGCTAACTCAATAGCCCGCTCAAGCGCTGCATTTGCTCCGGCTATGACCACCTGCCCGGGAGAATTAAAGTTTGCCGCAGAGACAACACCGAGCACCTGGGCTTCAGAACAAACCTTTTCAACAGCGTCATCTTCAAGCCCAAGTAATGCAGCCATAGCTCCCTGCCCCAAAGGCACAGCACTCTGCATCAATTTACCTCTGAGATGCACCAGACGCACCGCATCTGCCAGTTCAATAGAACCCGCAGCAGCCAGGGCCGTATACTCTCCCAAGCTGTGTCCACACATGTACTGAGGTCGAACATCAGTCTGCGCGCACCACTCATGCCAAACAGCAATACTTGCTGTCAAAATCAATGGCTGGGTGATTTCCGTTTGATTAATGCGCTCATCCGGACCTTCCAGTGCCAGGGACTTGAGATCAATATCAATGGCTTTGGACGCTTCTTCAAAAACCTGATTTGCGTGTTCGGAAGTAGCCAGCAAGTCCGACATCATTCCGACTGTCTGGGAGCCTTGCCCCGGAAACATAAAAACCAAAGACATACGTTCTCCTATTTTATCTTTGCCAAATCAATCGATTACGGCCAGTTCCAATATTCTGTTTATTTGTCCGGGAAGATTCGCCGCAGCCTCTCGCTCGGCCAGCTCAATTGCATGAGTAAGCGCCGCTACTCCCGAAGAACCATGACTTTTCACCACGACCCCGTTGAGACCAAGAAACATGGCTCCATTGTGCGTTTCGGGATCAAGCTGGCGTAAAGCATCACTCATCAAGGGCAATATCAAACGACCCAACAAGCGCCTGTAAAAGCTTTTAGTAAAAAATTCCTTCACGCTAGAAAGGATGATTCCAGCCGCACCCTCAGCACTCTTCAGCGCGATATTCCCGACAAAACCATCGCACACGAGAACATCCGCCTTGCCAAGAAAAATATCGCCCCCCTCAGCAAAACCGATGTAATTGATTTCTTCAGTGTCCCGAATCAGCGCATCCGCCAAGCGAACCACTTCATTACCCTTAATGTCTTCATCCCCGACATTGAGCAACGCAACAGTGGCACTGGGTTTATTTTTGATGACCTGGGCAAGTATTTGCCCCATCAGGGCAAACTGTAATAGCTGCTCGGCAGAGCTATCAACATTAGCACCAAGATCGAGGACAAGCGTACCGCCAGACTTGGATGGAAACAACTTGGTAATTGCCGGACGATCCACACCATGGAAGGTGCCAAGAATTGATCTGCCCAGAGCCATGAGCGCACCGGTATTACCGCCGCTCACCACCGCATCCGCCTCGCCGTTTCTTATCATTTTCAACGCCACAGCCATGGAGCTGTCTTGTTTTTGACGCAACACACGAGAGGGCTTATCAGACATTTCAACAACAGACTCTGCATGAACTACCTGAACACGGGACTTCAATGCAGCGTAATCTGAATGCTGAAACAAAAAAACCTCCACATCGTCCGGTTTTCCAACCAAAACGATTTCGGAGGTTTTATTGCGCTTCAAGAACGCAAGTGACGCTTCAACCGCCACTTTCGGACCATGATCACAACTCATCGCATCAACGGCGATGCGCATAGAGTTCGTCATAGCAAGCGATAAACGCGTTTAGTCGTTTGCTTTCTCGATGACTTTCTTGCCACGGTAGAAACCGTCAGCAGTCACGTGGTGACGACGATGCGTTTCACCAGTTGTTGAATCAACTGACAAAGTTTCGCCAGTTAGCGCGTCATGTGAACGACGCATACCACGCTTGGAGCGAGTTTTACGATTTTGTTGAACAGCCATACGTTTCTCCCGAAAGGTGTCTCACTAACATGCAGAGGACAGCTGCTTTCAGCTTTACCTCAAATTCTCATCTATTTCTTAAGCTTCAAGTCCGACAGCACATTAAAAGGGTTTGCCTTTTTAGGAGCATCATCAAACTCTGGCGTTTCCTCAACTTGCTGCATGTTGCAATCATCGTGATAGGCAAACATTGGCAAGCTCAGGATCAATTCTTCTTCGACCACATCATAAACCGGCATTGAATCGTACTCGACAAGCAAAGGTTCGTAGTAACCAGGCAGATTTTTCGCTTGCTCGTCGGACAACACGATGCCCAACTGAAACTCTGATTCTACTTCTTTTACTACCGGCTCCAGACAACGCTCACATTTCAAAAGTAAAGACGTTGCCAGTCGCCCCTTCACAACACGTAGGTGCTGCTCATCGCGGTCGAACTCAAGCCTGACATCAACATTCCCCTCCGGCTCGAGTACAATCTCGCTGAGTCGGGCTAAAGCCTTCTGCGAAATTTGTCCCTCAAGAACCTTGTTTTGGTCCGCATATTTCAGAGGATCAACGGTCTTTGGAAGTGAGTGGTCTGACATAAGCGCGCAATTCTATTTACGTGACAAGGCCTTGTCAAAAGAAAACACCATTTTTTTCACAATCGTTCAAAGCAGTACACACACTGTGATTTTCAACTTATGCTAGTTCTGAAACTCGGGAACGACAAGCTCTGAAGGTTAAAGAACATACAATGCAAAAAAAACTGATCCTCGCCTCGTCCAGCAAATACCGAAAAGCGCTTCTCGAAAAGCTGTTTAATAAGCTAACGTGCGACGCACCGATGATAGACGAACGCGCCATAGACGCCCCCACACCCAGAGAACTGGCTCTTAAACTTGGTGAACTAAAAGCAAAAGCTATAGCAGGCAAGCACCCAACAAAAAGCATCATTATTGCGAGCGATCAGATCGCGATGCTCGAGGGACAGCAGCTTCACAAACCCGGAAACCGAGAGAACAACCGCAAACAATTGGAGGCGTGCTCAGGAAAACAGGTGCATTTTTTTACCAGCGTCTGCTTACTGGAACCCGAGTCAGGAAAAACACTACTCGAGTGTGACGAAACCATTGTTACCTTTAAAGATCTAAGCAACAGCGAAATCGAGAATTATGTGGAGCGAGAACCCGCTTATGACTGCGCGGGCGGATTCAAGGTAGAAGGTCTCGGGATCGCACTGTTCAAGTCAATCGAAACAGAGGATCCCAACGCCTTGATCGGCCTGCCGCTAATCAAACTGTGCCGCTTACTGTCTGAGTTCGGCATTAACCCCCTCAACTAACCGGCAAGCATTCCTGACCTGGCAACCCGGCGAGGGCAAAAATCGCCCTTATGCCTAACGTAACTGGAGCACGTTTGAACCCAGGCTAGCTGAAATCGCCTTGCCTGCGGCAACACCCAATGACTCGGTAAACTGAGTAAAAGGATCCGGCTTAGTTGAAAAATCAACAATTTCTTCGGCCCCAACGATTTCACGGGCAACGTAGCCAGCGCTACCTAAACCATCCACAAGCCCCAATTCCAGAGCCTGCTCCCCATTCCAGATTAAGCCTGAGAATAATTCAGGCTTATCAGGCAAGCGATCCCCACGACCCTCTTTTACCTTATCGATAAACTGCTTATGCGTGCTGTCCAGCACTTTCCCCCAGAACGCGACCTCATCAGGATCTTCTTCACTAAAGGGATCCAAAAATGATTTATGCTTGCCAGAGGTATAATTGCGACGCTCGACGCCGAGCTCTTCCATGGCTTCGACAAAGCCAAAACCGGCCGCCGTCACACCAATCGAACCGACAAGACTTGCCTTGTCTGCATAGATCTCATCGGCCGCCGCCGCAATGTAATATGCGCCGGAAGCCCCCAAATCGGTAATCACCGCATACAGTTTTTTCTCTGGATAGAGTGCGCGCAAGCGCTTTATTTCATCAAAAACATATCCCGACTGGACCGGACTGCCGCCAGGGCTATTAATGCGTAAGATTACCGCCTGCGTTCCTTCTGCCTCAAATGCCGAGCGCAAACCGCTAACAATAACATCGGCGCTTGCCTCCTCTTCATCTGCAATAACACCTCTCACATCAACAAGAGCTGTGTACTGCTCTGCTGTCACCATAGTGCTATCCAATCCATTCGACATCACGCCAAGCAGGAAGAACAGGTAAAGAAACGTCAGCAGCTTGAAAAAGATTCCCCATCGCCTCGCCCTTCTTTGCTCTACGCCGAGCGTAGCGACCGTCTTTTCAATCAGCTTCCATTCTTTTGAATCAGCTTTCGTTTCGGAATTCGACCGACCAGAATCAAATACGTCCAATGATAACTCCTGCTATATCTACTTTTTTCCTGTTACTTGCTGCTGCAAGGAATCAAGCCATGCCACGATCTCTTTCAACTCATCGACGATCAGTCTCGGCTTATATTTCAGCAACTCCGCTGCCGGATGAACACCATAACTCACCCCGACACTCGCCGCGCCCGCACGCGCGGCCATATCCAAATCAAAACTTGTGTCGCCAATCATCAGCATATCTGACTCGGGCACATTAAAGTAGTCAGCCAATTCATGCAGCATCTGCGGATGAGGCTTGGATCTCGATTCATCAGCGCAACGCTCCACCTCAAAAAACGCTCCCAACCCTGTCTGTTCCTTGGCCAACTCCAAACCCCGGCGACTCTTACCGGTCGCAACCGCCAGCCGATACCCCAAATTCTGCAAACTGGCCAATGTTTCGACTACCTCCGGGAACAAAGATAATTCCGCACCTTCATTTTGGTGAAAGCGTTTTGAATAATGCTCCCGCAATGCGCCTATCTGACTGTCACTGATCTGAGGGTAGAGCTCATAAAGAGCCTCTTTCATGCCCAGCCCAATAATGCTTTTCATCCTGTCGTAGCTTAGCTCCGGCAAGTCACAGACTTTGGCTGACTCAGCGATGCATGACACGATGTGACGCTCAGAATCGACCAGAGTTCCATCCCAATCAAACACAAGTACCGGCCAAGACATATTACTTCAGCCCCATTTTCTCAAGCGACTCAACAAACCGGTCATCATATTCGGCCTCCAGACGCATTCTGCGGTAGCCACCCCCACTTTCAGGCAAATCAAACTCGATCGATCGTGCATGCAACATCAACCGTGATTTCTCCATTCCGTGAAAATCACTTACTAATGACTGGATATACTTGCCATCACCCACAATCGGATGCTTGGAGAATGCAGCGTGCACACGAATTTGATGAGTTCTGCCGGTTATCGGCTTCGCTTCCATCAGAGTGAAATGTTCAGATCGCGTCAAAACACGAAAACCTGTCTGGCTAGACTTTCCATCCGCACTGACAATCACCATTCGCTCACCAGACTTCAGTTCATTCTTTCGCAGGGGCGCATCGACCATTGTCTTGTGTTTGGGCCACTTCCCGAACACTGCCAGATGATAAATCTTGGTTACCGTATCATCCCTGAACTGGGCATGCAGAGCCCTCAGGGCTGGGCGAGACTTGGCTATGAGCACTGCGCCGGACGTGTCACGGTCCAGTCTATGCACCAACTCCAAAAATTGATGATCCGGGTAACGTGTTCTCAAGGCCTCAATCAACCCGAGATTCACTCCGCTTCCCCCATGGACAGCGAGGCCACTCGGCTTGTTGATCACAAGTAGTTGCTCATCTTCGTACAAAACCGCTTTATCCAACGCGGCACCGAGAGAATCACTTACTTTGACCACGCCCTTGCCGACAGCCGATGTCACCATAGGCGGTACTCGAACAACATCACCGGCCGAAAGCTTTGTTTCCGGCTTGCAGCGTTTCTTGTTTATACGAACATCGCCCTTACGAATTACTTTGTAAATTTTCGATTTTGGAACCCCCTTACAAACGCTTAGTAAGAAGTTGTCTATCCGCTGCAAAGCATTCTTGTCAGTAATGGTTACTAACTGAACGCCCTGCCCTAGGGGTTTGGCTTCGCTTGCCCCGGTTGTTTTTCTTTCCTGCGCTGCCACCTACACCTCTAAGTCGTTGCCCGACCATCTAAATACTGTTATATTCGCGCTTGCGGTGATGCCCGTCACAAAAGCGGGCTTCGTCATGTTAACGTTAAATATCGCCGCAGCACACACTAAGCTCAAAGCATGCGTACTCGGTTAGGATACCGTAAGAAAGACGAGTATAGCGGTTTTAAGGTTGATGCCCCAAGCGTATCAAACAAAAGAGCAAGCGAAGTGCAGTGAAGTTTTTAAAGTGGATTGGAAAGCCTGTCTCACTTGCCTCAAGGCACTGTGAATCAGGTTTCGAGCAAACGATACAGGTTCCACCACAGTAAAAGGAACGCCAGGATGAGTCACCAAGCCCTCCTGTGCGATTGGATAAATACGCTGAGCAGCGTTGAGCAAAAGATTTTTCACATTGCGTCATTGATAACCGCGAACTGCGGATCGAAGCTCATTCGATTCCAGAGCGCCGATGAACGAGACGCTTTGAAAACACAGGCCGACACCGTGGGTTCACAAGACCTGCGCTGTAAAGAGACCATAAGACCTCGTGTTAGAAAATGGGTTATATAGTTGTAGTCAAGCTATCTTTGAATAGTAGAGATCTCAGTTTTACTGTGTTCGTCTAAAGTGGCTAGCTAAATTTAAATCATCCCCAGAATCTGTTTTGCCCTCCTGTTGCAGCGCCATTTGGACGTTGTGAATGAAAAGAATGCTTATTAACGCAACTCAAAGCGAAGAGTTGCGTGTCGCCCTCGTAGACGGGCAAAAACTCTACGATCTTGATATTGAAGCCGGCTCAAGAGAGCAAAAAAAAGCAAACATCTACAAAGGCAAGGTAACCCGCGTAGAGCCAAGCCTTGAAGCGGCTTTTGTTGACTTTGGCGCGGAACGCCACGGCTTTCTCCCCCTCAAAGAAATCTCAAAAGAATATTTTAAACCTGGCGCCGGTAAGGGTCGCGTTAACATAAGAGACGCCATCGCTGAAGGACAGGAAGTCGTTGTTCAGGTAGAGAAAGAAGAGCGCGGCAATAAAGGTGCTGCACTAACGACATTTATCAGCCTTGCGGGACGGTATCTGGTACTCATGCCAAATAATGCGCGTGCCGGAGGAATCTCCCGACGCATTGACGGACCAGATCGCGCACAGCTAAAAGAATCCATGGCAGGGCTAAACATGCCCAACAGTATGGGCGTCATCGTCCGCACTGCCGGAGTAGGCCGTTCAACAGAAGAGCTCCAGTGGGACCTCGACTACCTTGTTCAGTTCTGGGATTCGATTACCGCAGCCTCTGACAGCCGCCCTGCGCCGTTTTTGATCTATCAGGAAAGCAACGTCATCATTCGTGCAATCCGCGATTATTTGCGTCAGGACATCGGCGAAGTTCTGGTCGATGCACCAATGGTCTTTGAAGACGTTCTGAACTTCGTGCGCGCGGTGATGCCGGCCTACGAAAACAAGATCAAACTCTATCAGGACGAAATTCCGCTTTTCAGCCGATACCAAATCGAAGCGCAGATTGAGACCGCGTTTGAACGGGAAGTAAAACTCCCTTCCGGCGGTTCTATCGTTATCGACCCGACCGAAGCTCTTGTTTCTATCGACATCAACTCTGCCCGTTCCACGAAAGGCAGCGACATTGAGGAAACTGCGTACCAAACAAACCTTGAAGCTGCGGATGAAATCGCTCGCCAACTGCGCTTGCGTGACATGGGCGGGTTGATTGTTATCGACTTCATCGACATGAGTGCAAGCAAAAACCAGCGTGACGTTGAAAACCGCATGCGCGATGCACTGGAACTAGATCGTGCACGTGTTCAGGTAGGCAAGATCTCACGCTTTGGCTTGCTCGAAATGTCACGACAGCGTTTGCGACCATCTTTAGGCGAAACACGCTCGGAAACCTGCCCTCGTTGCAGTGGCCAGGGCACGATCCGCGACATTGAGTCTCTAGCTTTGTCGATCATGCGTTTGGTATACGAAGAAAGCTCGAAAGAAAAAACAGGCGCAATTCAGGCGCTCGTGCCAGTAAACGTAGCGACGTTCCTTTTAAATGAGAAACGTCAACAAATCGTGGACATCGAATCGAAGCAGAATGTTGCGATCATCATCATTCCTAAAGATCACCTTGAAACACCGCATTATGAAGTCTTGCGCGTACGAGAGGACGATTA
The DNA here is from genome assembly GCA_036833965.1 of Oleiphilaceae bacterium. GTDB lineage: Bacteria > Pseudomonadota > Gammaproteobacteria > Pseudomonadales > Oleiphilaceae > PZPK01. The sequence continues at coordinate 1,113 of DAITOW010000023.1, read as the reverse complement.
CGCTTCTCAGGAAGATACTCCAAGCTATGCGATTGAGGGCAACCGTCCTGATAGCGAATCTGCATCGGGCACTCCAGCACGCGAAGTCGTGAGAGAAGAAGCTGCTGTAAAAACGCTGACACCTCCACCGCAAGCACCGGCTCCTGTGGCACAGGAACCTGAAGGCAAAGGTCTTTTCAAGAAAATCGCAGCAAAAATTGCGACCATGTTCGCTGCAGACGAAGCACCTAAAGAGGAAGAAGCCAAGCCAACCCAACCCACAATTCAGCGCAATACAAACGGCAATCGTCAAACTAACGCCAAGCGCACCAAGCGTAGTGACGATCGCGGCGGCCAGCAAAACCGTACCCGTCGTGAGCGCCCTGATGACAATCAGGGACAAAATCAGAACAAGCGCCAGTCTGATAACAAACCTCGCCCGAAAGATCGCTCTAACGAACGAGACTCTGCACAGCGAAATAACCGTAACAACAAAGCAAACGGTCAAGGCGTAAAATCTGAAAATGCGGGCAACAATGCATCTTCAGAGAATGGTAACAAGCGACCTCGCAGACAGCGTAATGCGGGTAGCAATAGCCAGAAATATCGTGAGAAGCCGCGTCCGGAAGCGCTAACTGCAGAAGAGCTAGCAAAAGTAGCACCTGCAAGCTCAGCCGTTGAGCCCAAGGAAGCTCAGGATAAGGCAGTCCTGCAAGGTTCTGAAACTAAAGCGACTCAGGGCGATAACGAAAAAGCCGATAATCGTGAAGGTGGAAATGATCGACCTAACAATCGTCGTCGCGGCCGACGTCGCGGGCAAACGAAGGATGCTGCATCAAATGCCAATACTTCGGAAAGCAAAACATCAGAGCTAGCACCGAAAGCGGAACCTAAAACTGATGGTGATAACGTTCCATCTGCTCCATCAACTCAGGAAACGACAAAAGAAGCTAGCCCGGTTCAGAAAAAAGCCGGGAACGATGCATCAGCGGAAGCAGCACAGGCAACATCTGCACAACCTGCAACTGCTGTAGTGTCGACTCCTGAAAATGAAAGCAAGGAAGTTGTGTCGGCAGAAATTGCCAAGCCCGCTCAGTCAAAAGCGCCGGAGCAAAAAGAGGCCAAAGCAAAAGC
>DAITOW010000022.1:0-17245 GCA_036833965.1 Oleiphilaceae bacterium | reverse complement strand
TTCTCAATTCCTGCAGTGAAATAGGATTTGAGTCTGGTCTTATCCTTGTTCACAACGTAAATCGCAGCGCGGTTAAGTTTTAAGCCGACGTGTATTTGCTCAACCATTTGCGTCATCAGGGTTGCAGCGGAGCCAAAGGAGGCTGGCGCGTCTTTCATTTGTTTGAGCAGATTCAGGAAGCTTCGTTCAGGCGTGAATACGTCTTTGGTTTCGGCTTTTTTCGCCGCGCTTGCGCCGATCTCAACACTGCCGGTTTGTCTGGTTCTGCTCGTTGTATTACTAACGGTGCTTTTAGTCGGCTTGCCTGCGTGTTGTTCCGCGTTATCGATTTCTGGGCATGCCTCTTGGACATCCTCAAAAACCTGGCAGACAGCGCTAAGGCAGTAAGGCAGGCGATATTGACGTGCAACTTTGAGCAGGGCTTGTGTTGTCAGTTGTCGCACCTCGTCTATTGGCATGTCCAAACCGGCTGCGGTAACGGCAAGGGCACGTGAAATTTGTTTCGGAGAACTGTTGCCCAGATAGTAGTGAAGATAAAAGCGGGACAGTTCGATAAAGAAGATGGGATTCTGCCGAGCAATTTTCAGCGAGGGACTCAACTCCTGAGATCTGGATTCGCCGCTTAGAGGGGCTTGCGCTTTGCCCTCTCCAATACCGAATTTTGCCAATGTTGCCCAATCGCGTGTTGAGAGGCAGTGTTGCGCCTGTTTGGTTTGCATGGCGAGTTCTGGCGCGTTTAGGGCCTTTAAAATTTCCAGCTGCAGCGCGCGCAGGTTACAGCCCAGCTGTTTTTCCGCTTCCTGCTTCTGAAGTGCCTGGGCTTGCGCTTCTATATTTCGCATCAGGGGCGTGGCATAACACCATAGGTACCACTCTGCTGCGTCAGCGAACAAACTTCCCCAAAAAATATCGTTGCCTTTGGTCGAACCTTTCGCCTCCGCAAACTGCCGCGCAAGGCTTGCTCGGGTCAGGCTGGCGTTCTGCGCCTGATAATAGGCGCGAAACCCGTAGTTTGTTTCGAGTTTTGGTGTGTTTTTGAGTATCTCACGCACCTGGGCGTGACCGATCATGCTCATCGCGTGATCCAGCGTTTTGCTGAACACAGAAGTTTGTCGCGGATTCTGGTTCGCCGCTCGCATCAGGGCGAGGGAAATAACCGGGTCTGGTGCAAGTGTTTTGGCCAAATCAAGATAACTTGGTGCACCTTCGTCCATTTGTTTCAGACACTTTGGCGCGAGGGACAGTGCGCTTGGCAGCTTTCGCGCTAACAGGTAATCGAGCCAGTGCTCGATGTCACGAGGATATTGCTTGTTTTGGGGCGTTGAATCGGGCATTCACCACAGCCTAGTACGTTTCGATGTCGTCTAGTGTAGTCAATATATGGCGATAGCTCTGCATTCGTGAGCTTGAAATTTTGCCTTCTTCAAAAGCGTGCTGTATGGCACAGCCGGGCTCTTGCTCGTGTTTACAATCGCGAAATTTACAATAGCCAATAAATGGTCTGAATTCGATGAAGCCCTCGAGCAGTTCGTCTTCGGTGATATGCCATAGTCCGAATTCTCGTATGCCGGGCGAATCAACCAGCCGGCCGCCCTGCGGCAAATGGAACAACTTGGCGGTTGTTGTGGTGTGCGTGCCCTTGCGGGTGTTTTCTGAAAGCTCTCCAACGCGGATGCTTTGGTCTCCGAGTATGGTGCGTATCAGGGAGGATTTGCCTACACCAGACTGACCGACAAAAATACTGGTGTGATTTGCAAGCCAGCCCAGTAGTGTGTCGCTGCAGTCTTGCTCGTCATTCGCTGATGTTAGCAGCACTTCGTACCCTAGCTCTTTGTATGTGTGCATCAGACCGTCAATGAGTTCGCGATTGCTGTCGTTGATCAGATCGCTCTTATTGAACAGAATTGCAGGACGAATGCCTGTCGTCTCGGCCGCAACCAAATAACGGTCGATCAGATTTGCGAAGGGAGTGGGTTCCGGAGCCACGACTATCAGGACACGATCTATGTTGGCGGCAACCGGTTTCAGTTGTCCATAATTGTCAGGGCGCTGCAACAGGCTTCGTCGCTCAAGTTGGGCCTCGATGATGCCACTGTGGTCTGTACCCGGTCGCCAGATGACTTCATCGCCCGTGACGAGTGCGTCTATGTTGGCGCGCACATAACATCGGTAAATCTCGCCTCTGCTTTCGCCTTCCAGAGCCTCAACATCCAATGTCTGTCCAAAATGCGCAATGATTAGGCCTCGCTGTTCTGCGCCGAGGTCTCCGCCGAGAACCTGATCATTCAGTTTGCGCTGCTTTTTCTCCGCACGAGCCGCTTTTTCGGCCTGAATCTTTTCAACACGCCATTGCTGGCGACGGTTTAGTTTGCGTTTGCTCATGCTGGATCCATTAACAAGAATCTCCCGATTCTATCAGTTTTTTGCCTTGCCGGTTGTCTGATATAGGTCTTATCTATATCTTAGCTTTGAAATTTTCCAAATAGAGAACAAGTTGCAAATGAAGCACAAAGATAATTTGATTTGGATTGACCTGGAAATGACCGGCCTTGAGCCGGATACAGACCGGATTATAGAGATTGCAACCATCGTCACCGATGCGAATCTGAATACTTTGGCAGAAGGGCCGGTGATGGCTGTACACCAAAGTGATGAATTGCTGAATGGTATGGATGAGTGGTGCACACGCACGCATGGCGAATCCGGACTTACTAAACGGGTTCAGGAAAGTAGGATTTCCGAGCGCGAAGCCGAGTTGGCGACAATTCGCTTTCTTGAAGAGTGGGTTGATAAGGGAACATCGCCGATTTGCGGAAATAGTGTAGGGCAGGATCGTCGTTTTCTGGTTAAGTACATGCCTGAGCTGGAAGCGTATTTCCATTATCGAACGCTTGATGTCAGTACCCTGAAAGAACTCGCCCGACGCTGGAAGCCGGACATCTTGCCAGGTTTTGAAAAGAAAGGAACGCACCTGGCACTGGATGACATTCGGGAGTCGATTGCTGAATTGGCTTATTACAGAGAGCACTTTCTCAAACTGTAGTTGCTAAACGGTTTTAGCAGATAGTTGCCTGAATCGGCTTTTAAAAGCTGTAAAAAACGAACCTATTTTACGAGACGAAGATGACAGACCTAATAAAATTGGAAATTAACGACGGAGTTGCCTTGCTTACGATGGCGAATGGCAAGGTGAATGCGTTCTCCCATGACATGATCGCGCAGTTCAATGCGGCTCTGGATCAGGTTGAAGAAGCAAAAGTACCAGTGGTGATTGCCGGAAACGAGAAAATGTTCTCGGGTGGATTCGATTTGAAGGTGATGCAGTCGAGCCCGGAAAATGCGATTGCATTGGTGACTGAAGGCTCAAAGCTGACGCGTCGTTTGTTGGCTTTTCCAACGCCGGTGATTTCTGCGTGCACGGGTCATGCAGTTGCAAAAGGCGCATTTGTGCTGCTTTGCAGTGATTATTGTGTCGGTGCAAAAGGGCCTTTCAAGATCGGTCTGAACGAAGTGGCGATCGGAATTACCATGCACTACGCCGGCATCGCGATGGCGAAGCATGGCGTTGATGACCGGTTTTTGAATCGATCTTTGTATTTGGCTGAAATGTTTGATCCTGAAACGGCCGTTGCTGCCGGTTTTCTGGATCAGCTCGTAGAGCCGGAAAAGGTAGTTGAGACAGCGCTGGGTGTGGCAGTTGCATGCAAGGCACTGAACATGCGTGCACACCATGGAACAAAACTCAAAGCACGTGAAGCCTTACTGGCAGAAATGGATCGTGCGATTGAAGTCGATGCGAAGGGTACGCTCTAACTTGAACTCCGTTAAGCACATTCATATTCTTGGTATCTGCGGAACCTTTATGGGCTCGCTGGCTGCGCTTGCAAAAGAGCAGGGTTTACGTGTAACCGGCTGTGATCAGGGTGTTTATCCACCGATGAGTACACAGCTTGAGAACTTGGGTATTGAGCTGATTCAGGGCTTTGATTGCGAACAGCTCGAGCTTGAACCGGATCTATTTATTATCGGCAACGCAATTAGTCGCGGAAACCCCTTGTTAGAGGAGATTCTGGATAGGGGCTTGCCATATACCTCAGGGCCTCAGTTTCTTTCGCAATATATATTGCAAGGTAAGTGGGTACTTGCTGTCTCTGGAACGCATGGCAAAACGACAACGACGACAATGCTTGCCTGGATTTTGGAATGCGCGGGAATGAGCCCCGGCTTCCTGATCGGGGGCGTTCCGAAGGATTTCGAATTTTCAGCACGTCTCGGCGAGACACCGTTTTTTGTGATTGAGGCGGACGAATACGACAGCGCTTTTTTTGATAAGCGCTCCAAGTTTGTTCATTACAGGCCGCGCACCTTAATCGTTAACAATCTCGAGTTTGATCATGCCGACATCTTTGATGATCTGGCCGCAATCCAGAAGCAGTTCCATCATGTCATTCGCACTGTTCCTCGCAATGGACGTGTAATTTTTCCGCATGGAATTAAGGCGATCGACGAAACGCTTGAGAAGGGCATTTGGTCAGAGAAGCAGGATTTCGCACCCGGCTTGTCAAAGTCTGATTTGGACGCCCGTTATCATTTGTTAAAAGCAGATGGCTCAGAATTTGAGGTAGAGCTTCAAGGCGCAAGGCATCGTGTTTATTGGAATATGACCGGCGAGCATAATGTGTCAAACGCGCTTGCTGCGATGCTTGCGGCGCGTCATGTTGGTGTTGAACTCGAACATTCTGCTGAAGCACTGAGTCGGTTTGGTGGTATCAAGCGTCGAATGGAAAAGCTGATCGATACAGCAAAGCATGCGCTCTATGACGATTTTGCGCACCACCCCAGCGCGATTGAAACGACCTTGCAGGGCTTGCGTGCGAAAGTCGGCAGCGAGCCAATTCTTGCGCTCATTGAGCCGCGCTCAAACACCATGCGTATGGGTGTTCATGAGAATGCGCTTGTGCCGAGCGCTGCGGCGGCAGATCAGGTGATTTGGGCAGATCTTTCCGGTAAGGGCGAGCTTAGCTGGTTGTTGAAGCATTTGCCGGAAGATGGCGAACAAATCATTAATCAGGGGCTTAGTGAGTTGACAGACAGCGTGCTACGTTATTGTGATGCGCACAAGGGCGAAAAGGTTCATGTTTTGATGATGAGCAACGGCGGCTTTGGTGGCTTACGTGAGGCGCTTCAGGAACGGTTGGCGGGAGATTAGATGAGCGGGTTTAGGGAGACGATTACATTAGCCGTCACGGGTGCGTCGGGTGCGCAGTATGCAATTCGTTTGCTGGAAACTCTGGTCGCCGCGAACTGTCAGGTTTATGTCATGGTATCCAAAGCTGCACACATAGTAATTGCGACCGAAACAGAGCATAAATGGCCGGCACAAGCAGCTCAGTTAGAGTCCGTGTTGACGGAACAGTTTAAGGCCAAAGACGGGCAGATAAGGGTCTTTGGCAAGGAGGACTGGATGGCACCCGTCGCTTCGGGCTCCGGTGCGCCCAGTAAAATGGTGGTTTGTCCGTGCAGTACCGGTAGCTTGTCGGCGATCGCTTGTGGTGCGAGTAATAATCTGATTGAGCGCGCTGCTGATGTTGCTCTCAAGGAGCGTCGGCAATTACTTTTGGTTCCGCGCGAAGCGCCGTATTCTGAAATTCACCTGGAACACATGCTCAAGCTCACACGGATGGGGGCGGTGATTATCCCTGCGTCGCCGGGCTTTTATCATAAACCTTCTTCTGTTGATGATTTGGTGGACTTTATCGTGGCGCGTATATTGTCGCAGCTTGGTATTGAGCAAAGCCTTTTGAAAAAGTGGGGAGCTGATCGCGCATGAGTGTCGAGCTGGTTCTGCAGGGTGGAGGTATAAACTGGAAGACAAGCATGGCGGCAATTTGGCGACCAAAAAGCCAGCGTTTGCGACCGGTCACACGCTTGGATTCGATTACCCTTGAACAGCTACTGGGTATTGATCGGCAGAAACGCTTGTTGGTTGAAAATACCGAACGTTTTCTTGAAGGCAAACCCGCAAATAATGCTTTGTTGTGGGGATCAAGGGGAACTGGCAAGTCGAGCGTTATCAAAGCGCTGTTGAACGCTTTTGCGGTTAAGGGCTTGCGGGTGATTCAAATCGATAAAGAAGATTTGCTCGATTTGCCTGAAATCGTTGATAGCTTGATCGAGCAACCCTATCGTTTTGTCGTGTTTTGCGATGACTTGAGTTTTGATGAGGGTGATGCGACTTACAAGGCCTTAAAAAGTATTCTTGAAGGCTCGATCGAACTGCCCCCCGAGAATGTTCTGATCTACGCAACTTCGAACCGCAGGCATTTGATGCCCGAATATATTCAGGACAATGTGCAGTCAAAAGTTGTGGGTACAGAAATCCACTTTGCGGAAGCGGTTGAAGAAAAAATCTCGCTATCGGATCGTTTCGGTCTTTGGCTTTCCTTTTACGCTATCAATCAGGACCAGTATCTTGAAATCGTCGACCAGCTGTTTGGGCCGGTAGCGAATCAGGCAGCTCTGCATACTGAGGCGATACGGTTTGCAACGAGTAAGGGTGGCCGCAGCGGTCGCGCAGCACAACAGTTTTATAAAGCCTTTAGTGAACTTTTTTCCTGAGTGCTGTTCTGTTAATACTGCATAGCCCTTTGGCTTATTCGTGCCGGGGCCAGAGTCACACTCAAGCGTTACAAAGTTCCTCTTTATTGATTTCTTCCCTGACTCTCGCCTGAAGTTCCGCAAACCCCTGTTGGATCTTTTCGTTTAAGCACTCCACATGTGGCTCGTTCGATGGTGCTGCTGTGATACCAAGGCATAGCTTGCCATCATAACTGATGGCCGTGATGTTCAGTCCCATACCGTCCGTCACAACGGATAAGGGGTAAAGGCTTTCAAGCTCTGCGCCTTCGAGAAACAGTTTGTGCTTTGCGCCAGGAACATTGGATACGATGGCGTTAAATACGGGGGGAACCCGCTGAGAGGAATGTGTCAGCGAAACCATTAAAAAAGGAACCATAGTCATCGTTGCCAGATTTTCGCTCGCTTCGGGCGAGATATGGGCAAGATCCTTTTTTGCTTTGCGAGTGATGGTAATTACTCGCTTGAGTCGTTCAGCTGCATCCTCCTCGTCGGTCACGAATGGGCAGATGATAAAGCTTAATTGATTGCCTTCTGCAGCATTCGGGCTTTTGATCGATACTGGTAAGCCTGCATCTAAAGAACGTTCGGGCAAAGCATCAAGCTCAAGAAGATAGGAGCGAAGTGCGCTGCCGCAGATGGCGACAAGCACGTCATTGATCGTCCCGCCGAAATGTTTGCTGATGCGATGCAGTTGCTCAAGCTCCAGCTCACTGACTATCAGTCGTCGCTTGGTACCCAACTCCTGGTTAAACAGGGTTCGGGGCGCTGAAAATGGAACCTGTGGACGATCTTTTTTCCCTAGCAAGCTATCCAGCCCCATGTTCGCCAACATGCCCGATGCTTCAGTCACAGCCTGGGATTGCTTTAATATTACTTCGATTGAATGTTTGACCAGCTCGCCGAGAGAGTGTTTGTCGTGGTGCTTTGCAGTTTGCTCCTCACATTTGCGATCAAGCAGCGTACCGTGAGGGTCTTGAGTGAGCATTTCGCGAATCATTTTTATCCCGCCGACACCATCGACCAAAGCGTGATGTACCTTAAAGTAAACAGCGAAACGTTTGCCCGGCAATCCCTCGATCAGGTGCGCTTGCCATAGTGGTCGTGTTCGATCCAAAACCCGCTCATGGGAATGAGCGATGAGACCCAGCAAGTCTTCCATATTGCCATATTTTGGGAGGCGATAATGAAGGATGTGGTCGCTCGCATCAAAGTCTTCCGCTTTGATCCAGTGAGGATTATTAAGGTTGTTCGGGTCCGCCAGTTTACGTGAGAAAACTGGCCAAACCTCTCCAATTTGTCCAAAGAGTTTTGCTAGCTCACGAAGGTAGTTTCGGGGAGCGTCTTCCGGAAATTTTAGTACCATTAAGGCCGCAACATGAAAAGGGCAGTTGCCTGATTCCGCGCGAAGGAAAAAGGCGTCCTGGAAGCTTAGTTTTTGCATGATCAGACCCTCAAGGCTCTTGTTTTTATAGAAGGCTCAGCATAGAGGAGTCTTAATGCTTGCAACTTGAGTGAGGTCAAATAGTGAGCAGTTAACTTTGTCGCGTTTTAAAGATACATGCCGATGCTAATCGCATGACAGGCAGCGCCGCCTAAAACAAAAACGTGCCACAATTCGTGAAATCCGAATTGGCGATGCAGGTTGGGTTTTTTTACCGCGTAAATCAGCGCACCGAGACTGTAGGTTACGCCACCGGCAACAAGCCAGAACAAAGCTTGTTCGCTGAGATTCTTTCCAAGATCGTCATAGATGACCAGGCTAACCCATCCCATCGCAAGATATAGCGCGGTACTCAGCCAGCGAGGGGCGTTGAGCCAGAATATTTTCTTGAGTGTTCCTGCGACTGCTACCACCCATATCACTGCGAGCAGGTTTAAACCATGCGGTGCATCCAGGCCGATCAGAAGATACGGCGTGTAGGATCCGGCGATCATCACATAAATGGCAATATGATCGACACGCTTGAGATGCCGGATGAGGCTTATTGAGCCGGTTGGGAAATGGTATATCGCACTGGCTGCAAACATAAAGCATGCCGACAGTCCAAAGCTTAGATAGCTGATCTGGTATAGGAGTTTATCCGTGGAGGGTGTATTCAGGAGCATGGCTATCATTGCTGCGATCGAAAGCGCGGCTCCAAGCAAATGGCTGAGCGAGGAAAAAGGGTCCCGGATACCGGGGGATGATAACTGCATAATTTGGTTAACACTTGTTAGCTAAAAAGTGAGTCTAGCGAGGATGCAGCTGATGAGTCAAGGTTTGTAAGAAGTCTTAGGAGGGAAGGGTGTGCTTTTGAAATGAGCTCCCTGGAAATGTCGTCTAGCGCCCGGAGACCGGATTGCCGTCTGTGAAGTGTGTAAGTTCGAAATGCGTTGTTTTGCCGAAGCCTTCTATCAAACTGCCTTTTTGTACGCTGAGCTTTACAAGGTAAAAGTCGGGCAGCTCTGCAAGTAAGTGAATTGTTTTTCCGTGTCTTGATTCAAATTCGGCGATTGCCTCTGCCCACACTGGTTCAGTGCGATTAATAAACTTTGCAATGGTTGCTATGCTCATCCGGCAGCGTGCAAAGCTGTTTTGCGCATTCCCGTTCTCGGACTCTTCCAGCAATAGTGCTGAACAATGCGCGTCCATTTGAAGGTTTCTGGTGTGAGGTGCCAAGGTGCTGATAAAAATGAAGACCGCGTCTTGATACCAGATGAACGGGGCGAAACTGGCTAGAGGGCCATCCTTTCCTTGTGTGGCCAAAGTTAAACCTTTGCAGTTGTTTAGCAAGTCGAAAGCAGTATCAGAAATATCAGTCATTCAATGCGCCTTGCATATCAGCTGATTGAAGGATCTGGCAGCCGGCTCCATTGTTAGACGCAGCTTTGATCAATGCTGCGGCCACATCGTGTGACTCGATGGCTTTATAGTTTCCGGGAAGCAATTTACAGAACCACTCCGATGCGCTTTCGGCCAGGCGAAAGTCATGACGTTCCCCGAGCAAGAGGCTGGGCCGCGCGATAGCGATGTGGGGGAAATCTGCTGCTCGTACTTTTTGCTCTACTTCTTTTTTCATGCCGAGGTAGAAGGACGGGAGTGTGGTCGAAGCGCCATGTGCAGAGACTAAACCGTAAAACCTGGCTCCATTGGCTTTGCCCAGTTTGGCGAAGGCCTCTGGATATTCAACATCTATCTTGTGGTATGTGGGTTTATCCGGTGTGCGTTTTGTTGTTGAGCCTAGGGCGCAAAATAGCTCGTCTACTTCTTGGCTGGGTGCCTCGAATAGTGCTCCTTTTGCATTATTGCTGGCGAGTAATTGATCCCAGTCGCATTCAAATATTTCTAGTTTGGAAGATGTTGTTTTTAGTGACTTGCCGGGCCGCACAAAGGCGATCACTTGCTGGTAGTCGTCGTTATTGCAAAGTTGTTGTATCAGGTGCCCGCCAATTAGTCCGGTCGCACCTGCTACCCAAGCGATTTTTTTTCGGGGTTCATTTCTGGTTTTTTGGGTATTTTGATTATTTTGCATGGTCTCAGTGTATGCTCGAGTGATTGCGCTGGTGTAGGATTCGCCGGCTAGGATTATGGCGTGCGAATCAGTTCAAGAGAAGTTTTTGCGGCCAATGAACAGAGATTGAGACGCAGTCGTAGCGAATACGGGTGCATGAAAACCAAAATTTACGAAAATTGCTCTTTTATTCGTCAGAAATACTGTATACTGCGCCCGTTTTTTTCACCCCGAACTTTCGAGTAAGACGATGACAGAATTAAGTAAATACAGAAATATCGGTATCTTCGCGCACGTTGATGCGGGGAAAACCACAACGACAGAACGTATCCTGAAACTCACCGGTAAAATCCACAAGACTGGTGAAGTACACGATGGTGAATCTACGACTGACTTCATGGAACAGGAAGCAGAGCGTGGTATTACGATTCAGTCAGCGGCGATCACTACCTTCTGGAAAGATCACCGTATGAACATCATCGACACCCCCGGGCACGTTGACTTTACTGTAGAAGTATATCGTTCATTGAAAGTACTTGATGGTGGTATCGGCGTATTCTGTGGATCTGGCGGTGTTGAGCCTCAGTCAGAAACTAACTGGCGTTATGCAAACGATTCAGAAGTAGCACGTTTGATCTTCGTGAACAAACTGGACCGTTTGGGCGCAGATTTTTATCGGGTTGTTGAGCAGGTACGTAACGTACTTGGCGCGAACCCGTTGATCATGACTCTGCCTATCGGTACTGAAGATGAGTTCACAGGTGTCGTAGATGTCTTGACGCAAAAAGCGTACATCTGGGATGACTCTGGTCTTCCTGAGAACTACGAAATTACTGATATCCCGGCTGATTTGGTTGATGACGCACAAATGTATTTCGAACAACTGGTGGAAACCGTTGTTGAACAAGATGAAGACCTGATGATGTCTTATCTTGAAGAGGGTGAAGTGCCATCAATTGATGACTTGAAGCGTTGTATTCGCGAAGGCACACGCAAGCTGGACTTCTTCCCGACTTTCTGTGGTTCTGCATTCAAAAACAAAGGTATCCAGCTTGTGTTGGATGGCGTTGTTGATTACTTGCCTTCACCAACTGAAGTTGATCCACAGGATTTGACTGATGAAGAAGGTCAGCCAACTGGGGAAAAAGCGATTGTATCTCCTGACGAGCCATTCCGTGCTCTTGCGTTCAAGATTATGGATGACCGTTTTGGTGCACTGACGTTTATCCGGGTTTACTCTGGTCAGTTGAAGAAGGGCGACACGATTCTTAACTCCTTTACAGGTAAAACCGAGCGTATCGGTCGTATGTGTGAAATGGAGGCAGATAAGCGTAACGAATTGGATTCTGCGCAAGCGGGCGACATCATCGCGATCGTTGGTATGAAGAACGTTCAGACTGGTCATACTCTATGTGATCCAAAGCATGAATGTACTCTTGAAGCGATGGTATTCCCTGCGCCGGTTATCTCTATTGCGGTTAAGCCAAAAGATAAAGGTTCAACAGAGAAAATGGGTATCGCAATCGGTAAGATGGTTGCAGAAGATCCAACATTCGTTGTTGAAACTGACGAAGACTCTGGTGAAACCATCCTTAAAGGTATGGGTGAGCTTCACCTGGACATCAAAGTAGATATCCTGAAGCGTACCTATGGCGTTGAGCTTGAAGTTGGTCAGCCTCAGGTTGCGTACCGTGAGACGATCACGCAAGCGATCGAAGATTCTTACACGCACAAGAAGCAGTCTGGTGGTTCCGGTCAGTTCGGTAAGATTGATTACCGTATCCGTCCTGGTGAGCAAAACACTGGTTTGACCTTCACCTCTACGGTTGTTGGTGGTAACGTCCCTAAGGAATTCTTCCCTGCAGTTGAGAAAGGCTTTGCCTCGATGATGGAAACAGGCCCTCTTGCAGGCTTCCCTGTTCTTGACGTTGAAGTTGAGCTTTACGACGGTGCGTATCACGCGGTTGACTCCTCAGCGATTGCGTTCGAGATCGCTGCTAAAGGCGCATTCCGTCAGTCTATGCCTAAAGCGGGTCCACAACTTCTTGAGCCAATCATGAAAGTAGACGTGTTCACTCCTGAAGATCACGTTGGTGATGTTATCGGTGACTTGAACCGTCGTCGTGGCATGATCAAGAATCAGGAAGCGGGTGTAACAGGTGTTCGTGTTAAAGCAGACGTTCCTCTTTCAGAAATGTTTGGTTACATCGGTCACCTTCGTACAATGACTTCTGGTCGTGGTCAGTTCTCTATGGAGTTCTCTCACTACGCGCCATGTCCGAACAATGTTGCGGAAGAAGTTATCGCGAAAGAGAAAGCGAAGAAAGAAGAGAAGTAATTTTCCTTCTGGATGAATCAAAAAGCCCCGCTCATTGAGTGGGGCTTTTTTTTGTCTGATTGACTAGCCCTTCTGATTGACTGTCCTAGCTAACTGATGAACTAGGAGTTTTTGCTTCCCAGATCAATAAGCTTCTGTTTCGCTTCATAGAAGCGCGAAATGATATGCGGAATTTTGATTGGAATGACTTCCCGCAGCAGACGTACAACATAGCGAATCAGCGAGATTCTTTGCAGTTGTTTTGCTGATCGGGTCTTGCTCAACATGGTCTGATAGCCTTCGTTGATCAGTTCATCGGTTCTGGGGCGGTTGTCCGAGCGACTATAGTCGGACAGGTCCAGTTCAATCACGATATCCGCTTGCTTGAGTTGTTGTTTTGTTTTGTGGTCGATGCAGATATCAATCGCATTGCCAAAGGTGTCCGCCATGCTTTTCGGTGAGGCATAACGCTCTTTGCCTGACAGGTTGATGGCGATAATGATGCCGGCCCGCATTTCCCTCAACAGGGAAACGGGTACGTTTTCGATGATGCCTCCATCGACCAGTTTGCGCCCCTGGATCTCGACGGGAGCGAACAGGCCGGGCACTGCAACGGAAGCACACACCGCATCGGCAACCGAGCCGGATGTGAAAACAACTTGCTCACCTGTGCAGATGTCAGTGGCTGATATCGAGAGTGGGATCCGGGCATCTTCGATGTTTGCATCGCCCAGATCGCGGATAAGCATCTCCCTCACTGCATCTGTAGAGAACAGTCCGCCAGTGGCTTTCCAGCTAAAACTGGCCATGCTTTTGAAGGTAAGGTTGAGTGCAACTTCTCGCATCTCTTCGATGCTTTTGCCAAGGGCGTAGTAGCTGGCGACAAAGGCTCCGATACTGGTTCCGGAGATGCAGTCAACTTCGATACCGGCCTCGTCCAGAGCCTTGAGGGCTCCTATATGGGCAACGCCTTTGGCGGCTCCGCCGCCTAATGCCAGACCAATTCGGGTATTGAACGGGTTAAAACTATTCAGGTTTTGGAAGCGCATAGTCGATTTATGGTTTTACCGCCTTGCTGATGGGAGTTGTTTTTATTCTCCAAGTTTCTTTTTAATCATACAAGCTTGTTAATCATACAGGCTTGGCTCGCCCTCCGGTCTCGTCTTGAAGCGTCGATGAAGCCACAAATACTGTTCCGGATGAATGCGAATCGATTCTTCCAGGCCTTTGTTGATGCGCGCGGCGTTTTCCAGCTCATCCTCAACCGGAAAGCCTTCCAGAATAGGGAAGAAGTGCAGGCTGTACACTCCATCTCCCTCGCGGAACTGCGCCATTTGAATGACAGTGCAGCCGGTCTCGCGAGCAATCCATGCGGGCGTGGTAAGTGTCGCGCAGGGTACTCCAAAAAACGGTGCGAAAATGCCTCTTTTCGGGCCTACGCCTACGTCCTGATCTGGCCCATACCAAACAAGATTGCCCTGTTTGATGAACTCATTCATATCCTTTAACTCCCGCTTAGTGAATTTGTGGGCGCTGTATCGCATGCGATGTCGTTCAATGAATGCATCCAGGAGTTTGTTGTTTTGTGGGCGGTACATGTAGTTAAACGTAGTGACGTGGTGAACCAGCGGGCCCGCAAAATCCATGATGCTAAAATGACCGCCGACTAATAATACGCCCTTGCCCCGGTTCAGAGCCTCGTCAAGGTGTTCCTTGCCGTAGACCTGAAGTTTTTCAAAGTAGGGCTCCAGGGGGCGCCACCAACCGATCGTGTTCTCTACATAGCCGATAGCATTAGAGATAAAAGTTTGCCTGATCAGCTCTTCTTGCTCTTCTTCATTTAACTCGGGAAAGCAGGCGCGAATGTTTCCACGCGCTGTTTTGTAGCGACTTCCGCCCAGCTTATAGAGACGCATTCCGAGCCAGGCGCCAAGCTTTTGTTTGCTTGAATAGGGGAGAAAGGAAATAAGGAACATGAGGCCGATGACCAGCCACGTTGCTAGATACTTTGGGTGTAAAAAGTTGGTGTAACGGTATTCTGGGCTAATTGTTCGCATCTCGCGGGGAACATTCCTGGCAGCGTTGGTATTTAGGCCCCGAGTGTACCCAAAGACGGGGCCTAATATAAGCCTTATTCGCTGTCGAGCTTCCTCTTTCTGGCATGCTCGAAATCAATGACTTCGGCATTGTGCTGAGGTCTATTCCTTAAGAACTCTTCCGGATTGGAGAGTGCGGCTCTTAATTGGTCGAGCGATTGGTTCATCATGGATGAAATTTTGAGGCAAGCGCTGACTGCGCTGGAACTTCGTCGACGTTCCATATCGATCTGAAACTGCAAACCGTTTAGACGTTCCTGCATGTGCTGAGGAGCCCCGGTGATTAAATCTCGAGTTATCTTTTGGCGCAGCTGCTCAAGTTCATCCGGTTTCTCTCTCGCAAGTTGAGCGAGTGTATCAAAGCAGGGAAGCTCTATTAATCCAAGGCGCGTCTGGGTAATGTCGATGTCCTTCAACTTGCGCTTGCTACTAATGTTAGCGTCTTTCATCGTAACGACCTCTTTCTGTTACGGCTGGTTTGCATTGCGGTGTGCATTTTACGTAGAGCGACTCTCTATGGAACAAAACAAAAGTAAAACCGCATGCGCTTTATTTAGTTTTTATACATTTTGTAACATTCTGTAACATTGATGCAAGTTTGAACAAAACTTGTTTATTAAAAGCTCGAAACAGTTTGGCTTTTTTATGAATTGTGTGGCTAAAATGTGAGCAGGTTCGTAAGGCGGGTATTTTTTGTTTTTTCCCGAGCTGACTTAATTCGGTCATCATCTGACGTTAGCATCCGAAGGTGTCGAACACTCATGTGTAATGATGCGAGGGTCTTAGATTGTTTAATCAAGCTGCCAACCAAGCGATTCTTAAGATTGACAAGAGTGGTCGCCCGATTCGATGGATAAGTAAGCAAGCTGCCACAACACTGGTTTTCAGCGGAAAAGTGCTGTGGGCCTTTGGTGAGGAAACCTTGCTTATGCGCGGTGGAATCAACCGACTGGGTGAGCGTTCGATCATTCGGCTGGCGCCGATCATAGCGGTTGATGGCACTGTTGTTTCGCATGCGGTTAATATTCCACTGACCAACAAGTATCTATTTCGTCGTGACGAGCACATGTGTATGTACTGTGGGCAGGAGCTATCCCGTCTGTCTCTAACCAGGGATCACGTTTTGCCCCGATCGCGAGGTGGCAAGGATACTTGGACCAATGTTGTTTCCGCTTGCAAGCCATGTAATCAGCGCAAGGGTGCGCGGCTCCCGGAGGAAGCCAATATGCCGCTATTAGCGGTGCCGTTCCAGCCGACGTTTTCGGAGCTGTTATATTTGCAGAACCATAATATTCTTGAAGATCAGATGCAGTACTTGCGCAAAGGCTTTAAGCATCTGAATCGGCAGGCCTGTCATTGATCGCGCTAGACAGCGATAAAGACTATACTAAGCGTTCCTATATATTTCTATGTGCCACTGAATGAGTAATCCAGAAGACGAGAACCCGCTTTCGCAAGACGATGCGACAAAGAACAAGAATGCCCCTACCAAAGACAAAATAGGGAAAGACCCAAATTCCGAGCGTGAAGCCGAGAAATACGAAAAGCCTATCGCCAGTCGCGAGCATATTCTCGATATTTTATCCGAGCTGAAAAAGCCGCTTACACATCCTGAGCTCGCACATTACTTGCAAATTAGCGAACCTGAAGACTATGAGGCCTTGCGTCGCCGTTTGATTGCGATGTGTCGGGACGGTCAGTTGGTTTGTAACCGCCGTGAGCAATATCTGCCTTCCGCAAAAGTGAGTTTGCTCAAGGGTAGCGTTATTGGTCATCGAGATGGTTTCGGTTTCGTGAAGCTGGATAAAGGCGGCGATGATCTTCTGCTTTCCGCCAAGCAAATGCAGACTGTATTCAATGGCGATCGTGTTCTTGTCCGTGTTGATAATGTTGATGCGAAGGGACGTGGTCATGCTGTGATCATCGAAGTGCTGGAGCGAAACACTTCCGAGGTTGTGGGGCGGATCTTTTTTGAGAGCGGTTTAAGCTTTATTGAAGTTGAGAGTGTGCGGGAGACGCAGCAGGTAATAGTTCCCCAGGAGCATGTCAATGGCGCTAAGCATGGACAGTATGTGGTTGCCAAAATCCTTCATTACCCATCCAAGCGTGAGCATGCGATAGGCGAAGTGCTGGAGGTGCTTGGCGATCACATGGCGCCGGGTATGGAGATTGAGGTTGCAATCCGTTCTTACAATATTCCCCATGAGTGGCCTGCTGACGTCGTTGAACAGATCGATCATTTCAAGGCGGAAGTAACTGAGGATGACAAGAGCGCCCGCATTGATCTCAGGCATCTTCCGTTAGTCACTATTGATGGTGAAGACGCTCGTGATTTTGATGATGCGGTCTACTGTGAACGCCGCAGTGAGGGTGGGTGGCGTCTCTATGTCGCAATTGCCGACGTAAGTCATTATGTGGCGATTGATAGCCCGCTTGATGTCGAAGCAAACAAGCGCGGCACATCGGTATATTTTCCTGATCATGTTGTGCCGATGTTGCCGGAACTTCTGTCTAATGGCTTGTGTTCGCTTAACCCGAACGTCGATCGCTTGTGCATGGTTTGTGAAATGGAGCTAAGCGAGCGCGGAGAGGTTGAGCATAGTTATTTTTATGAAGCCGTTATGCATAGCCATGCACGACTGACTTACAATCAGGTAGGAACCATCCTAGATGCACCGGCTACCTCCGATGGTATTAAGTTG
>DAITOW010000021.1:10259-17710 GCA_036833965.1 Oleiphilaceae bacterium | reverse complement strand
GTTCTGGATCTAGTGCATCATCAACAAAAAATGAGCGATGCGAACTTCCATACCGCGGGTATTGGTCGTGGCGAAGATCATTTACAAAATGATTTTGTTCGAACCGATGAAATCTGCTGGATTACCGGCGAGTCAGAGGCTGGGGAAAATTGGCTCAACTGGGCCGCTCAATTTAAGGATTTTCTCAACCGGCGCCTGTTTCTTGGCCTGTTTTCATTTGAAAGCCATTTTGCTCATTACGCACCGGGGCAATATTATCGCCGCCACTACGATGCATTTCGCGGAGAGGCAAACCGTGTTTTATCGCTGGTTATCTATTTAAACTCCGGCTGGCAACCTCAGGACGGAGGCGAGCTCGTACTCTACAAGGACGACCACGACAAGGAAGGCATACGGGTCAGCCCGACACTTGGCACCATTGTCACTTTTCTAAGTGAAGAGTTTCCGCACGAAGTATTACCCGCAAGCCGAGACCGACACTCTATCGCGGGCTGGTTCCGCGTAAACACATCCATGAACGGCAAGATCGACCCGCCGAGTTAAGATTCCTCCAAGAACAATGAATCCATCGTAACTTGTTGCAAAGCAAGACTTCCGTTAATAATTTGCGCGCGATATTTAGATGTTATTGCTCAGAATAAAAAAACAAAAAGGAGAGAAAATGACTAATCTAACTAGAGCGAAATGCTTTCTTCTAACATTTCTTTTTAGCTGCACGGCGATCGCTGCCGAAGACAATCTTGATTATGGCCTTTACTGGTTTGATGGAAACAACAACTCAGTAAAAGCTGTTGAGCATGATGGTACCGTAAATAATGTATCCCTTAACTTTTTTGACCCAACGAAACCAACCGTAGTTCATTTCCATGGCTGGCAGAATGGGTCGTCCGAACGCGGTTACGCTCGCGAAGATTTTCATTTCGAGTGGAATGGTGAAAGCGTCATTACTTCCAGTAGCTGGAAAAATCGGGGCTGGAATATTGCCTATTTCTATTGGAACCAGTTTGCCGATGAAGCGGAAGTAAAGGATGCCGAAGCAAAAATCTGGAGTACAAACGGCCCCAGAGGGATGCGCTATCGCTTGAGTGATGGTTCTTACCGCACGACGCTGGCACCAAACAAATCGGTTTCACAAATCGCTTTCGAGCAGGTGACTGCCGCATTGTCAGGCAGCACGTCCTACTATGTGCGTCTATCTGGTCATTCGCTTGGCAACCAGTTAGCGACAATTGTCACAAAGAGAATAAGCGATGCGGTTTATGCTGGCTCAATTGGTAACAACATTACTGTCGACCGACTTGAGCTACTCGATCCGTTTTGGTCAAAAAGCGGCAAAAGCTATTTAGGTGATGCGAATGGCGACGGCAATGATGATTGGGTTGGAGAACGTGTACGTTGGGATATTCAAACGCTCATTGACCGGCATAACCTCCCGGTAACCTGGTACAAATCTAGCGGTATATTGGATGTCATGATTGGTGACAACAACATCCCTCTCGAGGGTATGGTAACGTTCATCCATAATCGTTTTTGGTATCTCTCTGCAGAGGACTTTGTTAACAAGCACAACCATGTTGTGCCTTGGTATTTCCGCTCTATGGGAACCAAAGCACCGGAAGAAGTAACCATTACCTGGTGGGGTGCCAGAAGAACCACAGGTAATGACGCAGCTAGCGCACGAACATCAGATTCCAGAATTCAACAAATGATGGGTGATCGTTACCATTGGGATCAGGTAGAAGGCCGCTACACTTCCGACCCTGCTGACGACCAATTCGAGGTCAAGAATTACTAAAAACCTTTCCGATCCAAAATAGCCTCCTTTGAGAGGCTATTTTTCCATATTCAGAGCGGCCAAAATCCCTTGCTTCGTCTGCGCCCCCATCAGCCATTGCTGCTCACCGGTTTGTGTATTCACAACCAAGGTTGCAGGAAGCGCAGCGGGCGGCTTCTCATTGAACATCGGGGCAGGCTCGTTAAGCATCATCGGAAGCTTCAGCTGAAACTTATCTGCTTCGGCTAATAAGGCATCCCCCTCAAGTTGATCAAAGTTATAGGCATAAACGGCTGTGTTCGGATTATCATTCAGAGCATTCAGCTCGGGGATTTCTTTTACGCAAGGCTTGCACCAACTAGCCCAGTAATTCATCAGAACAAAAGGTGCTTTGATATCTTCAAAGCGATGTTCTTCGCCGCCAAAGAGCTGGAACACTTTTTCAGGACTAGGAGAGTCTTTCTGACTTTCTGCACCGGCTCTGTCACTGCATCCCTGAACACCGATGCTAGCCAAGAGCAAACCGACTAATTTTATGTTTCTAAAAGAATTTTTTAGCACCGCACTTATTGTTATCATCTACCACCACAACATTCTTATTCACTTGGGCTATTCACTTCAGATCGTAACGGCCGCAAAACTACCTCAACTCAGAGACGAGAGAGAAAATGACAGACATTACCATTTATCACAACCCTCGCTGCTCCAAATCCCGCCAAACTCTGGCGTTAATTGAAGAAAAAGGCATTACGCCTGAGATCAAGCTTTACCTTGAGGACGTACCTTCCAAAGAAGAAATTGGATCGCTTTTGGTCAAGTTGGGTATTTCAGCGCGCGAATTACTGCGCAAGGGTGAAGACGCCTACAAGGAACAGGGCTTGAAAGACCCATCGTTGAGCGATGACGCTCTCATCAATGCCATGGTGGGTAGTCCAAAGTTGATTGAGCGCCCTATTGTCGTAAAAGGTGAAAAAGCGGTGCTAGGTCGCCCACCCGAAAACGTACTGGATCTTATCTAATGAAGACCCCCTACATTTTGGTGCTCTACTATTCACGCAACGGCGCGACCGAAAAGCTGGCGCATCAGATTGCGCGCGGCGTCGAATCGATGAGCGGTATAGAGGCGCGCGTTCGCACGGTACCAGCGGTATCTGCAACGTGTGAAAAAATCGCCCCAGCGGTGCCGAATGAAGGCGCGATCTATTGCACTGAAGAAGAACTGGCCGAGTGCGCCGGACTCGCTTTAGGCAGCCCAACCCGCTTCGGCAATATGGCAGCACCAATGAAGTATTTTCTTGATGGCACTAGCGGACTGTGGATGAACGGTTCGCTGGAAGGCAAGCCTGCATGCGTCTTTACGTCAACGGGGTCGATGCATGGCGGGCAGGAAAGCACGCTGCTCTCAATGATGATTCCGCTCATGCATCATGGAATGGTGATTGCAGGCCTGCCCTATACTGAAAAGGCCCTCCATGAGACAACAACAGGCGGTTCGCCTTATGGTCCGACACACGCGGAACTCAATGATGATTCAAAGCTGAGCGAGCACGAAATCAAGCTTTGTCAGGCAATGGGCAAGCGCATTGCCGAACTCGCACTCAAACTTTCCTAGCACCTGTTTTACGCCCAAAGGCTACTTTTGATATGACCAATGATATGAACACCGCAAGATCTGAACAAAGCGACCTCCTAATCAGTAAAAGCGAGCGCGCCGCTATCGCAAGCAAAATTGCCTATTTTATATTACTGGCTGCACTCGCCTACACATCCTTCGTGCCGGGCCCACCGGAAGGCGTGTCGATTGTTCTGGTTCTGGCAGTTAAATTTATCCCTTTGCTGATTGTACTTCCTGGCCTACTCTTAAATAAGTTACGGTCTTACGTCTGGTTATGCTTTATTGTGCTGTTCTACTTTACGCGCGCCTTCGTTGACGCTTACATGCGTGACGAGAGCGTTTGGGTAGACAGTTTTATTACAGTGAACACAATCGTGCTATTTGTTGCAGCAATGTATTTTGTGAAGTGGCAAAAAATGCTCGGCAAAGCCCTTTAAGACCCCGTTGCGTTCAAAAAAGTTACAAGAGCCATAACAGGAACAGCCCGTGCAGCAAAGTGCAGCCTCATTTATTCTCGATTTTAGCCGAACAGTGCATAAGCTGATTGAGGACGGAATTTTATCGAAAGAGGATGCCGACAAATTACTGGGCTCGCCACGTGGCCAGAAACACGTTCAACTGCACCCGCTGGAGATTATCGCCGGCGCTGATCTTGAGTCGCAAAACGGTGGCGTAAAACTCAATATGCCCTTCCTGCTCGACTGGCTAAGCGACTGGTCGGGTCATGAGATTTATAACATCGACCCCTTAAAAGTTGATTCACTCAAGACATCGCAAGTGATGTCTTTTGCTTTTGCACAACGCCATCAAATTCTCGCCGTTGAAGTAAGCTCTTCAGAAGTTGTCATCGCCAGTGCCCAGCCATTTTCGCATAACTGGGAAAGCGATCTGAAGCATGTTCTACAGAAGGATATTCGTCGAGTCATTGCTGACCCGGCTGATTTGCGCCGTTACACCGTTGAGTTTTATGAACTCGCCAAATCGGTCAACAAAGCTGGCGTTGAGTCAGACGAAAGCAGTTACACACAAAATTTTGAGCAAATGCTTGAACTGGGTTCGAACAACAAAAACCCGGACGCCAATGACCAGCACATCGTCAATATAGTAGATTGGCTATTACAGTACGCTTACGATCAGCGTGCCAGCGACATTCACCTTGAGCCTCGCCGCGAAATCGTGAATATGCGTTTTCGTATTGATGGCGTTTTACATCCTGTCTACGAATTCCCTGCAAAAGTGGGTATTGCCGTTACTAGCCGTTTAAAGATCCTTGGCCGTTTGAATGTTGCAGAGAAACGCAAACCTCAAGATGGTCGTATCAAGACCAAGAATGCTGAGGGCAAAGAGATTGAATTGCGTTTATCGACCCTGCCAACCGCCTTTGGCGAAAAACTGGTCATGCGTATTTTTGATCCGGAAGTTCTGCAATGCAGTTTCGCAGACCTTGGATTTGCCAATGAAGATCTGAACCGTTGGCGCTCCATGATCAAACAACCTTATGGCATCGTTCTGGTAACCGGCCCCACTGGTTCAGGTAAAACCACAACACTTTACTCAACACTGCGCGAACTGGCGACACAGGAAGTCAATGTCAGCACCGTGGAAGACCCCATAGAGATGATTGAACCTGCCTTCAATCAAATGCAGGTTCAGAACAACATAGATCTCAGTTTCGCAGACGGCTTGAAAGCTTTAATGCGACAAGACCCCGACATCATCATGGTTGGCGAGATCAGGGATCTGGAAACTGCAGAAATGGCAGTGCAAGCCGCACTGACGGGCCATTTGGTTCTTTCCACCCTGCATACCAACGATGCCCCGAGTTCGGTCAGCCGCCTGCTGGAGCTTGGCATACCACCTTATCTGATTCGTGCCACCTTGTTAGGTGTGATGGCGCAGCGACTGGTGCGTACGCTCTGCCCTAGCTGCAAAACCAAGACAGAGCTTGATCCGACAGCCTGGTCGGAACTGACCAGCCCGTGGAAGACCAACCTGCCAAAGAATGCATGCAAACCGGTCGGCTGTCTTGAATGTCGCAATACGGGTTACCGTGGCCGTGCGGGCGTATATGAGGTCATGCCTCTCAACGAACAAATGAAATCCCTTATCCATGAGCAGACCAACATCATGGAGCTGCGCAAGCTTGCCATAAAGGAAGGCATGCAATCCTTGCGCATGAGTGGCGCGCACAAGATCGCGACAGGCCAGACAACCATCGAAGAAGTTTTGCGCGTCACACCCGCAAGTCTCAGCCGCTGAACAGACTATTCCATGCAATTAGGGCTTAAGACGCCCACTTTCCCTTGAAGCTCGGCACCCGCTGCGCGTAATCTTGTGCTTTCACCAGAATACAAAATAAACAAGGGGAACTCTGGCATGCATCCTACTGCCAAGCCAACGCTTATCGCTTCACTTATCTTCATACCTGCTCTATTGCTCAGTAAAGTAGCCCTCGCAGAAACGCCAGAGGAAAAGGGTCTAGCCATTGCGATAGAAATGGATAAGCGCAATACCGGCTGGCAAGACTCGCAAGCAGATATGGTCATGACGCTACGCAACAAACAGGGTGAAGAAAGCATTCGTTCTTTGCGCGTTAGCAGCCTGGAGGTCAAAGACGACGGCGACAAAAGCATGACCATCTTTGACGAGCCAAAAGATGTGCGCGGCACCGCCCTGCTGACGTTTTCCCATAAGATAGATGCAGATGACCAGTGGCTTTATCTTCCAGCACTAAAACGCGTCAAACGCATTGCTTCTCGAAACAAGTCAGGCCCGTTCATGGGCAGTGAATTTGCCTTTGAAGATCTTAGCTCGCAGGAAGTGGAGAAATACACCTACACATACTTGCGCGACGAACCCTGCGGCGAGTTGCAATGCTTTGTGGTTGAACGCGTTCCGACAGATGAATACTCAGGCTACACAAAACAATTCGCCTGGATAGATCAGCAAGAATACAGAGCCATCAAGATCGAATTTTACGATCGTAAAAAGGCCCTACTGAAAACGCTCGATTTTGAAGGTTACGAGCAATATCTCGATCAATACTGGCGACCAGCATTAATGAAGATGAACAATCATCAAACAGGCAAGAGCACCGATTTACAATGGTCCAACTATCAGTTCAAAACCGGTTTGGAAGACGGCGACTTTACCCAAAACAGCCTCAAACGTGCCCGATAGACCTGCCTAGGCCGGCCGCAGCGACGAGTTCCTCTCTGCGGCCGATCCAAAACCCTGTTCAAAACTTTGACTGAATGGCCATTCAGCTAAAAAAATCCCTGTAATCTGCATGGCCGTTTTGAACAATGTGACCTAAATGCAAGAATCAACGCGAAAGATCTCTATTCTTAGTCGACCAATAATAATAGACAGGACAAGTCGAACACATGCATACCTTCCAAGCCCCGAACAGAGTTCTGATGGGCCCAGGCCCTTCTGATGTATCGCCTCGCGTACTAAAAGCCTTGAGCCAACCTACCATTGGCCATTTAGACCCGGCGTTTATTACTCTCATGGACGAAACAAAATCCCTGCTGCAATACGCATTCATGACCGAGAACCGGCTTACCATTCCGGTTTCCGCACCTGGATCAGCAGGCATGGAAACATGTTTTATGAATCTGGCCGATCCGAACGATCATATTCTGGTGTGCGTAAACGGCGTTTTCGGTGGACGTATGGCTGAAGTCGCCAAACGCGCCGGCGCCAAGGTCACAACGATTGAGTTCGAATGGGGTACAGCCGTCGATCCGGCAAAGGTTGAAGCAGCCCTTGCTGCAGACAGCTCCATCGACATCCTTGCCTTTGTTCATGCAGAAACATCCACAGGCGTGCGCTCGGATGCAAAAGAGCTGTGCGAAATTGCTCGCAAACATAATTGCCTGACCATTGTCGATGCAGTGACCTCACTCGGCGGGATTGAACTGCGCGTGGATGAATGGGGCATTGATGCCATTTATTCCGGCACCCAGAAATGCCTATCTTGTGTTCCGGGCATCTCTCCGGTGAGTTTCAGTGAAAAAGCCGTCGAAAAAATTCAAAATCGCCAGCACACGAACGATT
>DAITOW010000021.1:0-10249 GCA_036833965.1 Oleiphilaceae bacterium | reverse complement strand
TTATGGCCTACTGGGAACAAAGCGAAGCCCAACCTAAACGCGCCTACCATCACACTGCTCCTGTAAACAGCCTTTATGCGCTGCACGAATCTCTTGTGATGCTTCGTGAAGAAGGTCTGGAGAACGCATGGGCTCGCCACGCCTTGCACCACCGTGCGTTGGTAGCAGGCCTATCTGCGCTAGGCATTGAGATGATTGTCGATGAAGCACATCGGCTGCCTGA
The DNA here is from genome assembly GCA_036833965.1 of Oleiphilaceae bacterium. Lineage (GTDB taxonomy): Bacteria > Pseudomonadota > Gammaproteobacteria > Pseudomonadales > Oleiphilaceae > PZPK01. The sequence goes on along the minus strand of DAITOW010000021.1, from coordinate 10,026 downwards.
ACTAAACACGATCAAGATTCCTGCGGGAGTCGATGATGCCGCTGTACGCAGCACTCTGCTCGAGAAGTTCGATCTTGAGATTGGTGCCGGCCTTGGTAAATTCGCTGGCAATGCATGGCGTATCGGCCTGATGGGTAGCGCGTGCAAGCGCGAAAACGTAGAGCTTTGCATTTCCGCTCTGGCTAGCGTGCTCAATGAGCAAGGCTATGCTTGTGATGGCGAAGCGGCACTCGCTGCAGTTAACGCGAGCTACGAATAAACAAACTGCGGAGGGATGGCATATGCCAAAAAGTCTTTTGATTGTCGCACATGCCCCTTCCGCAAATACCCAGGCACTTCAGAAAGCCATCTTAAAAGGCAGCGAGAAAAGTTCGTGCGCGGTCACCCTTCTCTCTCCTTTTGACACCCACCCCGAAAACATTCTTGAGTCCGATGCGATTATTCTGTTTACGCCAGAAAATCTCGGTTACATGGCGGGCGCTATCAAGGACATGTTCGACCGTTGCTACTACCCCGTTCTCGAAGAAAAACAAGGGCTTCCTGTGGCAGCCATCATTCGTGCAGGCCACGATGGAACGGGCACAGTCAGGGCTCTACAAACGATTATCACCGGGCTGCGTTGGCGATGGGTACAGGAACCACTCGTACTCAAGGGAGACTTCGACGAATCGTTTATTGAGGACGCAGGGGAACTGGCTCAAGCCATCGCAATTGCCCTTGAAGAAGGGATGATTTAATTCTAATAAACGGCACCACCTCACAATTACAAAGATCATTATGTGACGCCATAATCAAGCGAACGATTCGAAATAGCATTCGAATACATCAGGGTTAAGCTTTAAAATAAGCAGTACAAAAACAAAGTAGTAGGAGAAACCACTGTGAACAGAAAGTCACTTATTGTACCTATCGCTCTCTCATCGCTTCTGCTCGGCGGCTGCGGCAGCGACTCAGCAGCCACCGGAACGCTTTCTTTGGGAATAACTGACGGCCCAGTTGAAAATGCTTCGGAAGTTTCCATTACTGTTTCTTCAATTCAGCTAAAGGGTGCCGAGAACAAGGTCATAACGCTAGATCCGCCAGAAATAATCAACCTTCTGGACTATCAAGGCGACAAACAATTGATGCTCTTCGAGAACCAGACTCTGGCCGCTGGCGAGTATCAATGGATACGTTTGCATCTGGATGAATCCCAATCATACATCCAATTTAAAGACGGCCATCAATACCCGCTTGAAATTCCAAGCGCAGATCAAACCGGTTTAAAACTGAATAACGGCTTCACGATTGGTGCCGGAAGCAGCAATGACTTCACCATTGATTTTGACCTGCGTAAATCAGTACATCAGGAAGGAACCGGCGATTACAAGCTTCGCCCAACGTTGCGTTTGATCAATAACCTGCAAGCAGGAACTTTAGCAGGCACAGTCGATGAAAGCCTGGTCAATGACATAGCTTGCTTAAATAATGGTGACAATAATGACACCGGCAATGTCGTCTATCTCTTCGAGGGATCAGACGCAGTTGTACAGGATTTGCAGGGAGAATCCGGAAATAAAGATTCTGACGCATTAACTACAGCGATCGTCAGTCTCAACAACGACACTTCGGATTACGAGTTTGAAATTGGCTTCATCCCTGCAGGTAACTACACAGCCGCATTTACCTGCGATGCTGTTCTAGACCTTCCTGACCAAGATAACAGCGCACAAATGAACTTCAGCTCTGCTTACAACCTTGAAATCAAAGCGAACGAAAATACGACTTTGACGATTGATAATTAATCGTTCTTTAATCACGTCGGCAGTAACGGAAACAAGCTGAAACTAGCACCTTTTCAATAATCGCTATGAATGCCGCACGATGTGCGGCTTCATCTTCCATTCCAAAAAATCGGGGCAGCGAAGCTCTGCCCTCTTGAAATAAAGAGCAAGTCGGTCAGCGGGACAGCTACAGGGAAGTTGTCGAAGTGCTCTGATGAGCACTTCTAATTTTTATGCCTCCGAAGCAAGTAAGGCAGGCAGTGGCAGATCCCAGATCGCGGCAAGCACAGAGATCAACTGTTGTTCTGTTTCGCAGAACTCTTCATCCGCGTGAGCTGCTGCCAGCAAGCCTTTGAGAATACGAGGCTTCAGCAAAGGAAAAGAACGTTTGAGCTCATAGCAGGCCTCAGTAAACTCTTTGGACGTGATGCTCTGATTCAGGGCATCTTCGCCTATATCAATGCCACTTGCCTCTTGCGCAGCTGCCAAGGCATCTTTTCGCAGATCACCCTCAGTCCCCATCATAATGAATCTGGCCAGTACGACCCGATAAAATCCGGAAATACTCTCAAGCTTGCGGTATTTCAAGGTAGGTGCTTTCGCCAAACCAAAATGAATATCGCAAGGATTACGGAAAAGCTCGTAGGCAAGCCATTCCTTGAGACTACGCTTTTTGTCGCGGCTCACCGCATCCACAAATGCCTGACGGAAACTTGTGTACGCAGCCTTGTCCTGATTTTTAAGTGCAGGTATCGCGGCCCTCAATAAATCCAGTGTTTGTGACAAGCGCAGACCATCCAGATGCGCTACCCACTCCCCCGTTGCCACGGAGTTATGTCCGATAAATGCGAAAAATAAAGCCTTGGCGTGTTCGCTCTGATGCACCAGTTGCAGCAGGGGCTTGATATCACGCTCAGGGAGCGCTGTCTTAGACTCAGCGCCCTCGCCCGCTAGCATTTCTATACCGGCACCTTCTTCGCCCACCGAACCAACCGGCACGTAGTCGATGGTATTTGTAGCTTCCCCATTTGTATTTGCGATATCCGCACTCGTTGCAGAAGAACCCGACGAGGCAAACCCCATAGCACCCTCATGGCGAAGCTCGGCATCCGCAGTTGATTCGAGGTAACGGCCATTCCAGTTCGGCATCAAGCGTTCAATACGCTCGTCCAACGGAGGATGCGTCGCGAACACACGACTATGAAAAGCATTACAGAAAAATATGTGCCCTAGCTCATAAGCATGCGGATTATCTACCCGGGATTGCTTTCCATAACCGCCAATAATCCGCAACGCACCGGCGATGCCTACCGGATTACGGGTAAACTGCACAGCAGAAGCATCTGCCAGGTACTCTCGCTGCCTGCTCAGAGCGGCCTTGATGACCGCACCGAAAAACTGTCCTGTCGCACCCAACAGCCATACCAAAAGCCCAGCGAGAAAAACCAGTATCGCGCCACCGTTTTTATCATTCGATGACCGCCAGAAGCGGGAACGGCGCCTGCCGAACCCGGAGCCTGCATGCATCAGCATTCGCCCTGTCTCATTAATCATTAACAAGCCATGCAAGGTGGCGACAATTCGAACATTGAGCCGCATATCCCCATTAAGAATATGGCTGAATTCATGCGCAACAACGCCTTGTAACTGCTCCCTGTTCAACTGTTCAAGTGCGCCCTGGCTGAGGGCAACCACCGCATCATCCGCCGAAACACCGGCCGCAAAAGCATTAATGCCATTTTCCTCGCGCAAGATATAGACAGGGGGCACCAACATTTGTGCCGCGAGCGCCATCTCCTCAACAACATTTAGCAGGCGCCGCTCTCGTGGGTCTTTAGAGTCGGGAGAAACCAGCGAACCACCGAGCATTTCTGCGACGACATGTCCGCCTTTCGACAAGTCACTCCACTTGGACCAGGTTGCAACACCGATCACCGTCGCGATAATCGCTGTGATCATTCCCACCTTGTCCCAGCCGAAGCTCTCGACAATAATCAGTGCCGCTTCGAATGAGGACGCATTCTGCACATCGGCACGGTTAAGCGTTGCCATATTGCCGAAATCGCTAATCCAGGCGAAAAGAATAAACAGGGCATTGGAAAGGGCAATCAGGACGAATACCGAAAGGCAAAACAGAGCAACCAGACGTTTGCTCTGTTTACGTGCAGACTCTTGAGCCTGATAAAAATTCATTGCTGCTCTTTAAGATTGACTGAAGATTAAAAGCTGACTTTAGGCGCCTGCTGTATCTCTTTGCTGTCTTCAAATTCCAACAAAGATGCATCGGTTCTGTGGCCAAACGTTGGCGCAAAGAAATTGTTAGGGAAACTCTGACGAAACACATTGTATTGCATAACAGAGTCATTAAATGCCTGACGTGCGTAAGATACGCGATTTTCTGTTGAAGTAAGTTCTTCAGTTAAATCTGAAATATTCTGATTTGCCTTCAGCTCAGGATAAGCTTCAACCGCAACATTGAGCGCACCCAATGCCGATTTCAACATTCCCTCGCCCGCGGCGATCTTACCCAAAGCAGAGGCGCTTCCCGGATTTTTGGAGGCTTCTTTAAGACCAGCCAGAGCTGTATTTCGAGCGCTGATGACTGCCTCGAGCGTTTCCTTCTCATGGGTCAGGTAGGCTTTTGTTGCTTCGACCAGATTAGGTATCAGGTCATAGCGGCGCTTCAGCTGCACTTCTATTTGAGAAAATGCATTTTCGTACTGATTTTTGTACGCCACCAAGAGATTGTAGATTCGTACTATGTAAAACAGTACGAATATCAAAACAACCCAAGAAATTATCGTAGAGACTTCCATTAGCTTTCCTCCATTACGTTCTGTATTAAGACTAGAACAATTCCTGATAATTTCTCGGATGTTTCGGCACAAACTCACTGTCGTGCCGAATGTAAGTAGAGAATTGTTATGCGGTCTGTGCGTAAGCCCAGCTCAACCATGGCATTAGCAACGCTACATCACTCGCCTCAACCGTCGCTCCGCACCAGATGCGCAAACCGTCCGGAGCATCTCGGTAAGAACCAATATCAAAAGCCACGCCCTCATCTGACAACAGCTTAATCATGGCTTTCACCCGCTCTGGCGTTGCATCAACTGTCAGGCAAACACTGGTATTGGAGAGCGTTGCAGGATCCCGGGCAAGAAAATCAATCCAGTCGTTTTGATCAACAAATTCCTTGATGGCAGCCAGATTCGCCTCTGAACGTGCGATCGCGCCACCTAATCCGCCCAGACTATCCACCCAGGCCAGGGCATCCAGATAGTCGGCCACACACAGCATGGAAGGCGTATTGATTGTCTCACCATGAAAAATACCTTCAATGAGCTTGCCCTTGCTGGTCAAACGAAAGATCTTCGGCATAGGCCATGCCGGCGTGTGACTCTCGAGGCGTTCAACCGCTTTCGGGCTCAAAATCAACATCCCGTGCGCACCTTCGCCACCCAAGACCTTTTGCCAGCTGTAGGTAACAACATCAAGTTTTTCCCAAGGTAAGTCCATGGCAAACACGGCAGACGTGGCATCACAAATCGTCAAACCTTCGCGGTCATCAGCAATCCAGTCGGCATTCGCTACTTTGACGCCAGAGGTTGTGCCATTCCACGTGAACACCACATCATGCGCGGGATTCGCCTGATGCATGTCTGGCAACAAGCCATAGTCGGCATGGTAATGATTCACGTTCTCTAGCTTGAGCTGGTTTAAAATGTCCGCAACCCAGGTTGAGCCGAAGGATTCCCAGGCAAATACGTCCACCGGACGAGGCCCTAGCAAGGACCATAGGGCCATTTCAACAGCTCCTGTATCTGAAGCGGGCACGACGCCGACACGATAACCTTCCGGCAACCCTAGCAAACGGGCAGTCTCGGAACAGGCTCGTCCCAATGCATCTTTGCCAATCGCAGCGCGATGCGAGCGACCAAGCGTCGATATATCAAGCTTGCTCACGTCATACCCCGGACGTTTACTGCAAGGGCCAGATGAAAAATTCGGGTTAGCAGGCTTTACGCTTGGCTTGTCAAAACCAGTCATGATCTCACTCCAGATGACTTGCCCCGATGCGTTCGGGGCGCTTCAAAAACAGGTCGGCAATGCTATCACCGGCTCGGTTGCAAGTCACTGATAAAACGGCGGATATCGTGCACTTATAGCGCCGGCCTAAACCTGAAGAATACCCGACATAAATCGGACAAACTTTGTGCAGTGTTTACCTTGCAACAGCACCGCTTTAAACTAGCGCGCTTTATTCGATCTGCGGATCAATCCATTCACCGATGTATAGGAACAACCATGTCAGCATATTCAGATAACGATGTCGTCATCGTCGCAGCAAAACGTACCGCAATGGGCAGCTTTGGCGGAAGCCTGAGTACTGTGCCAGCACCTCAGCTGGGTGCAGCGGCTATCAAGGCAAGCATTGAACAAGCTGGCATTGCCGCAGGCGATATCGATGAAGTCATCATGGGTCACGTTTTGCCTGCAGGCGTTGGACAGGCTCCAGCGCGTCAAGCATCTTTGGGTGCAGGCATTCCTGAAAGCGTCCCGACAACCACCATCAACAAGATGTGTGGCTCTGGCATGAAGGCAGTGATGCAGGCATTCGATGCCATCAAGGCAGAATCGGCTGAACTAATTGTTGCCGGAGGTCAGGAAAACATGTCTCTAGCGCCTTATATCGTGCCAAAGGCTCGTACTGGCTACCGTCTTGGTCATGGCGAGCTACTAGACCATATGTTTTACGATGGTCTTGAAGACAAATACACCGGCAAACTAATGGGTAAGTTTGCAGATGAGAACAGCCAGGAAGACGGCCTGACTCGCGAAGCAATGGACGAGTACACTCTGCGTTCACTTGAGCGCGCCCAACAAGCAACAAATGAAGGTTGGTTCAAGGACGAAATCGTGCCTTTTACCGTATCTTCCCGAAAGGGCGATGTTGTTTTCGACAAGGATGAGCTTCCAGGCCAAGCTCGCCCGGAAAAAATCCCGTCTCTGCGCCCTGCTTTTGACAAGAATGGCGTGGTCACTGCAGCGAACTCATCTGCGATTTCAGATGGCGCAGCTGCTGTAATCCTTTGCTCAGGCAAAGTTGCAAAGGAGAAAGGCTTAAGCCCTCTCGCAGTCATTCGTGCCACCGCTTCGCATGCTGAAGCACCAGCCAAGTTTACACATGCTCCTTGTGGCGCAATCGAGAAAGCCTTGAAGAAAACCGGCTGGACGTCAGCAGACGTTGACCTGTTTGAAGTGAATGAAGCATTTGCAATGGTTGCGATGACAGCAATGAATGCGCACAACATTCCGGCTGAGAAGATCAACATTCACGGCGGTGCCGTTGCGCTTGGCCACCCGGTTGGGGCATCTGGCGCACGCATCATCGCCACGCTGATTTACGCACTTAAAAAAGAAGGGAAAACAAAAGGTCTTGCGAGCTTGTGCATCGGCGGCGGTGAAGCGACTGCGGTCACCCTCGAACTGCTTTAGTTCCTGAATAGATAAACCTGAACATCATCCTCCGCATATGCCGGAGGATGACTCTGCACCGACTTAAATGATTACACTCGAGGCTAGGCGACCAGCTCGGCTATACGCGCTTTGGCTTTTTCAATCGCCGCATCGCGATTCGCATTGGTAGCATCCGCTGCGATGACCTCAACATTTTTAATACCGATGAAGCTCGCAATCTGCTTCATATAAGGTACGACAAAATCTACAGAACTGCCGACCCGTGCGCCACCGGTAGCAACAACCAGATACATGGTGTCGATATTGAGCAACCCCTCCGGCCCGTTTTCCGTATAGCGAAAGGTCTCGCCAACACGACAAATCATGTCCACCCAGGCCTTCAAAGAGGCCGGAATCCCGAAATTGTACATGGGGGTTGCGACAACCAGAGTATTTGCTGACTTTAATTCCGCCACCAAGGCGTCGCTCTGACTCAACAGCTTATTTTGCTCTTCGCTGCGCTCATCCGCGGGAGTATAAAATGCCGCCACATGCTCTGCGGTTACCAAAGCAATATCATTCTCAGAAACATTACGCTCGCTTATTTGGCAGCTTTCAGACTTTTCTGAAAGACCATCAATCAGCTCTCGCGCCAACGAACGACTAAGAGACTGTTCACCCTGAACACTTGCTGAAATTGAAAGAATATTTTTAGTCATTTTTAACTCCTGTTCCCGCTCAGGTATTGCTGCCGGCTTATAAAAACATGCCGTAAGCCCTGAACTGTTATTAGCGATGAGGCCAGTATAATCATTGCCAAATTTTGAATAAGCAGTTACTTTTGCTCTATATGATCAATTTTTTTGAACAAAAAGATTTTCTATCCAATGAATCTCCATAGCCCTATCACGATAGAAGCACTAAAGGTTCTCGATGTCATCGACCGGCGCGGCAGCTACGCAGCGGCAGCCGAAGAGCTAAACAAAGTACCCTCTGCCCTCTCCTACGTGATGCAAAAGCTTGAAGAGCAGCTGGATGTTACCCTCTTTCAAAAGCAGGGGCGTCGCGCAGTCCTTACACCTGCCGGGCGGCATCTTCTGGAGCAAGGACGGGAACTGCTCAACGCCATTGAGCGATTGGCGGAACAAACTCAAAATATTGCCCGAGGCTACGAGAGCAAACTGCGCATTGCCATCGACACTATCCTCAATAAACCAAACGTCTACGAAATAATAAAGACCTTTCTGGAACAGCACCCTGATATTGAGATCGACATTCGAGAGGAAGCCTTGAATGGCTCGTGGGAAGTGTTAATGAAGGATCAAGTCGATCTGGTTCTTGGTGGCATTGAGCCGATACCTGTGAATAAGGGAATACGAGCTGAAGCCATTGGCAATCTGGAACTGGTTTACGTTGCGGCGCCATCTCACCCTTTAGCCCAGGAAAAAGGCCCCTTTTCTGCCGAGCAACTGCGACATGAACGAAGAGTAGTCACTCATGACTCAGCTAAAGACTCGATCACCTGGTCTCGAGGCCTGCACGACTCGAATAAGCACTTTTATGTTCCCAATGCGAACAGTAAACGTATGGCGCAAATTGCCGGTATCGGTATCGGATTTTTACCAAGACACCTTGTAGCTGAAGATTTATCAGCAGGTCGGCTAATTGAGCTTGAGTTAACTGAAAAGCACACCACACCAAATACACTGTATATGGCGTGGAAGACCGTCAATCGGGGCAAGGGCTTAAAACAATTGCGCGACCTGTTTAGCTCGCAATTCACAGCGGAACTCTAATCGAAGGGAAAATCATGAAAAACTTATTGCTGGCCCTGACCTGGGCAATTTCAATCACTCTCAGTACAAGCGCTTTGGCAAAATCTCTGCCCAACACTGACAAAGTCATTCAGGAAAGCGAACTGTTTATGTCGCAACTGGCAAGTGGCGATGCGGAAGCGGCTATTAATTTGATCTCGGTATATCTGGGCATTGATGCCAATGCCTTTAACCAACGGGCTCAAAAAATTGTGAGCGACATGCAGCGCATTAATGGAAGTGCCGGAAAGCCCCTCTCCTTTGCAAAACTGGATGAGCAGAGCATTGGGGATCACTTCTTCAAGGTCCGCTACCTATTGAAGTATCAACAAGCGGCGATCGTATGGGAAATCAATTTTTATCAACCCGAGAAAGGGTGGTATCTGGTCGACATTAGCTTCAATACCGACATCGACGCCTTGTTCGAGTGAGCAAGGCCGGGAAATGCCGGAGCGCAATCTAGTCTAGCAAGTGCTCCAGAATCGCACGTAACTCATCAGGATCCTTAATCGTCTCACCGGCAACGCTGTCTTGCTGATAGCCGGCCAGGTATTTACTGGCTAAACGGGAAATCCAGAATCGAAGCGCAGCAAGCTCAAGAAAAAACGGCCATGCCTTTTCATCCTGATCAGACCAGCCATGTTCAGATGTATAGCCCTCCAGCAAAGCGGCCATCTTCTCGTCATCATACGTGCCATCGGAATTTGTAACCCAGTCATTCGCGCACACCGCAAGATCAAATAACAAGCCTTCCGTACAAGCATGATAAAAATCAATCACCCCTGAAACCTGATCGCCGTCGAACAGCACATTGTCCTTGAACAAATCGCCATGCACGGTTCCCTTGGGGCATGCATCCAGTTGCACTCGATAATCGGCATAGCGCTTGACACAACGATCAAGGAACTCAAGATCACCCTCGGGAATTTCGGAAGCTTGCAACGCACGCTCCCTCGCATGCATCCAGGCCAAGTCTCGCAACAGAGGCCGTT
>DAITOW010000020.1:0-18029 GCA_036833965.1 Oleiphilaceae bacterium | reverse complement strand
ATTCGATACAGGTATCCCTCTTTGACTCTGGTTTTACTCCAGACATCTGCGATGAGCGAAAGCGCGCTTTTCTTTAAAGGCTTGCGCACTAACAAATAACCTCGCTGCTTCATCTCACATTTGTGCAAAGCAACCGCGGCATGCTTAAGCTCCGGTTGACCAGAAATCGCATCATGATCACTGCTGTACAAATAAGACAAAGAAGCCGAAGAAGCCCACTCTTTGCCCCAGTGAATCGGTGCAAACAGCTCACCCCTGCGCACTCCAGAATCAAAAAGCAGAGGCATGACAAATTGTCTGCTTGTCTTGATCGAATGCACTGAGCTGAGAGAGACGAAATCACCTTCTTTCAAATCTTGTTCTCGAGCATCTTCAGGATGTATTGCCAGCTTAGGCTCTGGGTTATGCTGACTCAACGTCGGGCTTGCACCAGTGCGCGTCATAGTGTGCCATTGATCTCGCAAGCGACCACTGTTCAATACGAAGGGATAATCTTCACTCGTCGCCTGGGCAGGCTCGTGATACTGCACCGCAATGCAATTGGCCTTGCCCGTTGCCGTGTAGAATCGGCCATCGGTAAACAAACGTTGAGTTCCCGAGGGATTAGCCGCATTGACCGGCCACTGTATCGGTTTTAGCTGCTCGTATTCTGCCCGACTTAAATCGGCTAGCGCGGATAGATCCAAATCTCTCGAACCATTGTTTTGATATCCGGTCAGCCCAGCATATTCAGTGAAGATCTGATGCGCACTTTTATAGTCAAAACCGGAATAACCCATGGCTTTGGCCACGTCACAAATAATGTTCCAGTCGTGTCGCGCTTCTTCAAATGGGGGAAGGAACGCGCGTTGCCTTGAAATGGTTCGCGCAGAGTTGGTGACGGTACCGTCTTTCTCGGACCATCCGGTGGCAGGCAGCTTTATATCGGCATATGCCAAAGTATCGTTGGAAGCGACATAATCCGAAACAACCACGCACTCACACTTTGCAAGTGCACGCTCTATCAGGTTTCGGTTTGGCATGCTGACCAAAGGATTGGTAGCCATCACCCATACAGCCTTCACCTCTCCGGAATCAATCGCTTCAAAAAGATCCACTGCCTTGAGTCCAGGTCTTTCTGCTATGACTGGTGATTGCCAGTAACTCTGCACCAGCTCTCGATGTTCCGGCTTATCAATATCCATGTGCGCTGCGAGCAGGTTGGAAAGCCCTCCAACTTCTCGGCCGCCCATTGCATTCGGCTGCCCGGTGATAGAAAACGGCGCACTTCCGGGCTTGCCAATCTTTCCGCTCGCCAAATGGCAATTAATAATACTATTGGCTTTATCAACCCCGGAACTCGACTGGTTAATCCCCATCGAATAGAAGCTCATCGCGCTCGCGCTTGAGCAAAACCACTCGAAGAACGTTTCCAGTAACGTCACAGGCAAATCACATACGCTCGCCGTACGTTGCAGGCTCCACTCTTCGGCGCTTGTTAACGCTTCAGAAAGACCATTCACACCGCTTTCAACAAACGAATAGTCTATGCCATCGTTCGCTTTTAGATAGTTCAAAAGACCGTTAAACAGCGCAACATCGCTGCCTGCCTTAATCGGCAAGTGCAAATCAGCCAACTCACAACTCGCTGTTTTGCGCGGATCAATGACCACTACTTTCAAATCAGGATTGATTTGCTTGGCGCGTTCCATACGCTGAAACAACACGGGATGCGTCCATGCGGCATTCGAGCCAACCAATACAATCAGATCAGAAAGCTCCAGGTCTTCATAAGTGCAGGGCACCGTATCGCTGCCAAAGGCGCGCTTTTGCGCAGCAACTGCAGACGACATACAGAGTCTCGAATTGGTATCAATATTGGCCGAGCCGATGTAGCCCTTCATTAGCTTGTTCGCGACGTAATAGTCTTCGGTCAGCAATTGTCCCGAGACATAGAACGCAACCGAGTCCGGACCATGTTCTTGGATTATGCGACTGAAGCGCTGCGCTACTTCGCTGCAGGCCTCATCCCACGAGACATCCTTACCGTCAACCTGTGGTTTTGCCAGACGATGGCTTTGATCCAGTGTGTCGAGCAAATGGCTCCCTTTAACACACAAGCGTCCGTAATTTGCCGGATGTTCGGGCGTACCCTTAAGAAGGGTTGGAAGATTTGTCGCAAGACTGCCTGGCTGCGCGTTATTGCTTGCTCCAGAAAGCTGAACATCAACGCCGCAACCCACTCCGCAGTATGGACAGGTGCTTTGCTTCAGCATGCTTTGCACTCCTTCCACAACTGCGGGAATCCGCTCCAAACCTGACATGCCTACGCAACCACACCAAGTTGAACGGTGCTTCCCACAATGCGAGTAGGATAGGCCGTAATCGACTTGCTCTGATCATCAAGACACTCGCCGGTCGCTAGGCAAAATCGTTGTTTATAGAGTGGAGAGGCAAGCACATAGCGCTGTCCATCATTCTGGGCATCGCCCTGCGCAGCAGTAGATGCAATCAAGCCTCTATACAAGACATTCGCCTGGCCAAATGGATCCCAGTTACTAATTGCCAACACCTTGGTCTCTTCCGGGGTTTTTACTTTAAAAATTGCGATCTGCTGTTCATCCACAAGTGCACAAACACCCGAGTTGTCGACCAAATCTTCGACCTCACAAACAGGAATCCATCGATCAATCACGCTCATTGTTCTACCCCTATACCAGTTCCGTTTCGACTTGTTCTGATGCCACAGCATCTGTCGCAATTAATTTTTCATCTGCTCGCGCCGGTCTGATCTGCGCACGCTCCTCAACAAAGACAATGTTTGGATCACTCTTGTCGCTGTTCACAAACTGCCTGAAGCGCTTGCGGGACTCCGGCTTTTCGACTGCCACTTTCCATTCACAGGCATAGGTATCAACGAGATGCTGCATTTGAGCTTCAAGCTCCGCACAGATTCCGAGCGAGTCCTCAATCACCACTTGTTTGAGGTAATCCAGACCACCTTCAAGGTTCTCCATCCAAACCGACGTTCGTTGTAAACGATCAGCCGTTCGAACATAAAACATCAATACCCTATCGATGTACTTGATCAGTGTTGGAGTATCAAGATCCGTGGCAAACAGGTCAGCATGGCGCGGCTTCATGCCTCCGTTACCACAGACATAAAGGTTCCAGCCTTTATCCGTTGCAATCACTCCAATATCTTTGCCCTGTGCTTCGGCACATTCACGAGTGCAGCCGGAAACCGCCATCTTGATTTTGTGCGGTGCACGCAAGCCCTTGTAGCGATTTTCAATATCAATAGCGGCCGTTACCGAATCCTGAACGCCAAAGCGGCACCAGGTACTTCCGACACAAGATTTCACCGTACGCAATGACTTGGCGTAGGCTTGTCCCGTTTCAAAACCGGCCGCAATCAACTCTTCCCAGATCAACGGAAGCTGCTCCACCCGAGCGCCAAATAAATCAACACGCTGGCCACCGGTAATTTTGGTATAGAGCTTGTATTTAAGAGCAACCTGGCCGAGCGCAATCAATTTCTCAGGGGTAATTTCACCTCCAGCGATTCTCGGAACGATGGAATACGTGCCGTCTTTCTGCATGTTGGCAAGATAGGTATCATTGGTGTCCTGCAAACTGAGGTTATCATTCGAAAGTACAAAATCGTTCCAGACTGAGGCGAGAATCGAACCAACCGCAGGCTTACAGATTTCACAGCCTAGACTTCCCGAACCATAGTTCTGTAACAACTGATCAAAGGTCTTGATCTGCTCAACCTTGATAATGTGAAACAGCTCCTGACGCGAGTAAGCAAAGTGCTCACAAATATCTTTCTTGACCTCTACGCCGCGCTTCTGCAGCTCGGCATCCACAACGTTTTTCAACAGCGCAGAACAACCACCACAGCCTGTGCTTGCTTTAGTACAGGACTTAATAGAAGGAAGATCACAGGTGCCTGCATCCATTGCCTGAACAATGTCACCTTTAGACACGTTATGACAGGAGCATATGGTCGCGGTATCCGGCAAGGAGTCAGCGCCCAAAGCCGGTGCAGATCCGAAAGAAGGCAAGATCAGGCTCTCCGGTGCTTCCGGCAGCGCAATGCCATTTAAGGCATACTGCAGCAAGGTATCGTAATCCCCGTTGTCGCCTACAAGAACGGCTCCCAACAGCTTCTTGCCCTCCGCATCGACAACAATCTTTTTATAGACTTCATTTGGCTGATTCTCGTAAATATACGATTTGGCCCCTTCGGTTTTACAATGCGCGTCGCCAATAGAGCCAACATCCACGCCCATGAGTTTGAGCTTGGTGCTCATATCAGCACCCTCAAAGGCGAGGCTCCCTCCAGCAATATGGCTCGCCGCAACACGAGCCATGGTGTAACCCGGAGCGACCAATCCAAAAATAAAATTATTCCAAAGGGCGCACTCACCGATCGCATAAATATTCTCGTCGGACGTCAGGCAATAATCGTTTACAACAATACCGCCACGCTCACCCAACTGCAGACCAAACTCACGCGCCAATGCGTCCTGGGGACGAATTCCTGCGGAAAACAGAATCATATCGGTCTCAAGAAAAGAACCATCTGCGAAATTCATTCGATAGCGACGCTCTTCGCCTGCAACGATTTCCTGAGTCGCTTTTTGCGTATGAACCTGCACCCCAAGAGATTCAATTTTCGACTTCAACAGTCGGCCACCGCCCTGATCCACCTGCACAGCCATCAGTTGCGGTGCAAACTCAACAACGTGCGTTTCCAAACCTGCCTGCTTGAGTGCATTTGCGGCCTCTAGGCCAAGCAAACCACCACCAACCACAACGCCTACGCTACTTTGTTTTGACGATGCTTCAATGCTCTCCAAATCCTCAATCGTTCGATAAACAAGACAGTGCTCTTGATCGTTACCGGGAATAGGTGGAACAAAGGGATAGGAGCCTGTTGCAAGCACCAGGGTGTCATATTCAAAGCTCTGGCCATCCGCTGTCGTGATCTGCTTGTTTTCACGATCAATCTCGATAACTCGCGCATTGGTTTGAAAGCTGACACCTTTTTCCTGGTAGTAGGCGGGTGTGGTTAAGGCCAAGTCGTCTGCGCTTCTGCCACTGAAATACTCTGATAGATGAACTCGGTCATAGGCCAAACGCGGCTCTTCAGAAAAGACCGTCAAATCAAAAGCCTCTCCCTGATCAAGCAGTTGGTCTATAAAGTGATGACCAACCATGCCATTTCCAACGACGACTACTTTCCTGTTTGATGATTGCATTCTTCAGTCTCCACAGATGTCTGCGCAGAAACAAAAAAACCTCCGTAAACAGAAATACATCTGCTTACGGAGGCTCCTTTGCCCTGCGCTAGCACGAGTTCGTTCTCGCGCTGCAAAATTTATTTTATGTACGTAACCGTCACATCTGCTCTACCTATTCAAATTCGATACCAACTATTAATTACTATAAATATCAATGCTTTAGAAAAATCACACGAACAAAGTCTGAAAAAACGCGCTTCAAAAAAGTGCAGAGCGCACCATTAGTTAACTCTCGTCAAGCGCGTCATGTTCTCCCAGCCACTCCCGTATATCCTCAAAGGGCATAGGGCGGGCTATCCAGTACCCTTGAAAACGATCGCAATTCAAATCACGCAAGGCTTGCGCTGTAGGCTCGTCCTCAACCCCCTCGGCAACCAACTCAAAATTCAGCGCATGAGCCATATCAACAAAGGTTTTGACAATCATCATCGAACTCTGGCTTTGACAAACATCGACAATCAAAGAGCGATCCAGCTTTATTTCCGAAGCCGGTAAACGCTGCAAGTAGGACAACGATGAGTAGCCTGCGCCAAAGTCATCAATGGCAATCTTGAAGCCTTTATCCGCTAGGCTCTGCAAAGCAGTAATACCAAGAGCAGGGTCTTCCATCGCAGCCGTTTCTGTCAGCTCAAGATAAAACATTTCAGGACGGAGCTCGGTCGACTCAAGCAGCTCTGCAAGGCGGTCAGCAAAGTAGGGGTTATGCAGATTCCTCGCCGATATATTAATCGACATACTTCCTTTATAACCTTTTTCACGCAATTGACTCATTCGAGTCACGACCTGCCTGAACACCCAGTGCGTCACCAGATCAATAATGCCTGTTTGCTCCGCGAGCGGGATAAAGTTGTCGGGAGGAACAAAGCCAAGCTTTGGATGCGTCCAACGAAGAAGCACCTCAATACCGACGACCGCACCTGATTGCATATCAAGCTTGGGCTGAAAAGCCAAAGCCAAAGCATCACTTTCAATGGCGAGCCTCAGCTCGGTGAGCATAGTCAAACGACTTTCATCATAGATATCGATATCACTATGATAAACACCCATGAGACCGCGCTTGAGACTCGGTGAATCCAGCGCAACCAAGGCGTTGCGAATCAGCTTGGTCGGATCTGAACCATGTTTTGGATACAAGGCGCTGCCAAACCGAGGAGAGAGCTCAAGACTCATATGCTCAAAGGCAATTGGCTTACCAAGTTTTTCCAGAAACACGAAAAATACTTCGGGATTGTCCTCAAAGGCATCCTGTTCCACAAGTGCGCCAAAGGTTGCACCAGCCACCTGGAACATGCCTTCCTCTCGATCATCCTCCAACCGAACTTTAACGATGCCCGGCAATTCATTCGTGTCTTTCTGTAGATTGTCGGCGACCTGACGCATCAAACGTTCACTGCTCGATAAACCCAAAGTACGGGTAATGTCATCCACGCGAGACATATTTAAAACGGCAATGAAATAACGCCTGTCCGGATGTTCCATCAAGGTATTTCGCACCAGCCATTCAAACCGGTTACGGTTCAATAGCTGGGTTACAGGGTCGCGCGACATGGTCTGGGCAAGCAGGCTTTGGGTACGATTCCGCTGTTTTGCCACCTCAAGGTTCTGCTCCTGGGCATGTATTTTCTTCTCTCGCTCCCGGTAAAGTCGATCTGCAAGAGCCAAAGTCAGAATCAGCGCTTCCAGCCCCGACCCCAATTGCATGGCATATTCAGTCCAGAAATTGTTAGGCATGAATCCTGAACTGCGACCGGTGGTAATAGCGAAGCCCAATGTCAAAGGAATCCATGCGATCGTAAAATAGATACCAGAGCGCTTGCCTTTGTACCAACTGACCGGCCCGGCAAAAAACAAGACCAAAAAGAGCAAGATCCCGCCGACAGCAGAGACGCGTACCACAAAGTCGTAATCCAGAAAAAATGAGATACCAAGATTGAATACCTCAAATACAATCATGCCGATAATCGCCTTATCCAGTATCGGACTGCCCCGATAAGTACGCATAAAACCACGGGCAAATAACAAGGAAAACAGGGCTAAAAACGGCATGGATATCAGAAATAATCTGCTATTCAAATCTGGCGCATGAGGGATCACGCTTTGATGAATAAAACCCCGGCTACTCGCAAAAAACACAAGATATCCGGCTACGGCCAGGGAGTAGAACAAATAAAGCTTCTCGCGCAGCGTAAAGAACACGGCAAGGTTTATGGCGATGATGACGGCAAGCGCACCGTAATAAAAGAAGTGCACTTTCTGCTCCCCTGCGGATACCTCGAGAAATTCCTTCTCGCTCCACAAGTACATCGGTAACAACATAGAGCCTTTGGTTTTTACGCGGGTAATCACTGAGATGCTTTCGTCACGGTGCAACTGAAAGCGAAACAGTATGCTGGGATGATCTATATGTCTCGGGTAAAAAGGACGGCTATCTCCTGTCGCTAGCTCAAGCAGCTCGCCATTGGATTTTACCCCTTTGAAAACAACGTCATCCAACAGCACATAATCAATCTCAAGAACCAGATTCTGTGTTTCCGATGTGTTGTTAACAACATCTGCTCTCACCCAGTATTGGGAGCGGGTAAAGCCGAAGCTGGCGCTTTCCGCACTGATACTCTTCCATGCATCATCGGGAAGTGCTTCAATTTCCTCAAAGTCATACTGGTGTTCACTGTCTTCAAAGAACTGAAAATCAGCGGACATCGGAAAACTAACATCATCTGTCAGAACATTTTCTTTGGCCGAAGTGGAATTTGCGCTTACCAGGAAAATCAACGCAAGACAGAAAGTGAGTGCCAAACGGAAATTGCACTTAATTGAATGGACAGGTAATCGATAAAAAGGTGCAGGACAAAAGGGCACTAAGAGACTCTCTGTTTTTCTTGGACGCCCCTAAAGTCTAGCCAAATTCCTCAATTTAGCTCAGTTTTTATCCTGCATTCATCATCATGCGTCATAGCATGCGAGCAATTATGCTCCCAACAACGGACCTTCCCTGTATGCCTTCGCACCGGCTACTTTACCCAGCTCCATTCCTGCAACCGCGAAACGGCGATTCTCACGGGCGAAGAATTTACCGCTAACGCTGCTCAACACGGGGGTCACCGACTGATCACCAGGATGCACAATCTCCGCGACCAGCTCTCCCGCTTCTACCAGATCACCAAGTTGCTTTTGATAGACCAAAACACCAGAACTTGGTGCTTTTAGCGGCTCAGAGCCTGCCAACGGTGTAGCCTCGTATCGCGGTTCTGGTATGGCTGCAGGTTCGCCATCAATCATGCCTATAAACTGTAACCACGAGAACAGCTGTTGCGCGTCCCGCTTCGCAAGTTCATGGCTCACATCCGCCTCCCCCCGAAACTCCACGGTGACGCCACACCCTGCCAAAGGAATGGGAAAACGTCCCACATAGTCATCCCGCAATCGATACCAGACGCCTGATTGTGCCTCATCAAAGGCCGAGCCTCCGGAGCCTTCAGCAAACAGCACTGTCTCTGCCTCAAGATATCGAGCCAAGCCATCAGACTGCTCCAGATAAGGCGTGTCCACATACAGGTGCATTAAGGCCTCAAAATCGCAATGCATATCAAGCACCCAGTCTGCATCGTGGGAAAGCTCCAGCAGCGTCAGGCGCATATCTGAAAGCTCAGTCGTTCTCGGAATCTGCTTCAATGCGGTTTTGATAGCATTCCGGATGACCTGTTTGTTTTGAGTCTCATCCTCTCCCAAAAAGGGCTCAATCTTATCGGCGACAAGTCCGTAAAACTCGGGATAATTACGGTTAAAGTTTTCACCGCTATTCAAATCGAAGCGCCCAAGATGGTCACGCGCAACATGCTGGGAGAGGCCAATAGGGTTTGCGTAAGGAACCAAAACAATGTTTCCCGCTATCTTTCCTTGCGCATCTGCGTCTGCCAGCATATCCCTCAAATGATGCAGTACCAGCATCGGCGGCACTTCATCAGCATGTAGGCTCGCCTGCATATAAACCTTTAGATCCTTCTCACCTCTGCCGTAATGAATACTTATGAGTTCCCGGCTGGAACCGACACTTTGTGACATTAACGGATGCGTTATTTGCTGCACGGATGCATCTCCAAAAGTTAGCTTCTTCTGACGTCATATTACGTCAGGGAAATAAAGATTAGCACGCACTTCTTGATAGCCAAGCTTCAGGAAGTAAAAGCACCCCAACTGCAGAAACTAGCTAGTATCAGCAGTTTCAAGAATTCAAGCCATCCGGTGTAATGCCCTGATCATCTTCCAATAACATAAATAATTAAGCTCAGCTTGATCTGAAACACTACGAACAACTGCCGAATAGCATTAGACTTTTAACAACAGACCCGATTCACCGAAAGAATTCAACAGGACTTCAGCCGTGGCCGAGCAAACGGAAAAAGAAAGCAGGGCATCCAGGAAAGATCAAACACCAGGCCAGCCATCACATCCGATATTCGATTGGCGACCATTCCTGTTTACCCTGATGAGTATCTTCCTCTACTACAGCGTGCTCCAACCTGGCCAGGCAAAAATTGAAGAGCTGAACTATTCCCGTTTTAAAACCATGGTTGCAGAAGAACAAATCGACTCAGTAACGATTCAGGGCTTCAAGATCAATGGTTTGACCAAAAGTCAGGACACAAACGGCAAGCCACAACGTTTCCACACAACCTTGCCGGAATTCAACGACCCCTCGCTGCTGCCGCTTCTTGAAAGGCACAACATCACTGTGCAGGTTCGGTCATCAGAACCACCTATGTGGTTAACAGTGGTGATGAACATTCTCCCCTGGCTACTGATCTTCGGCTTCTTCGCATACTCCAATCGCGCCTTACAATCCAGGCTCGGCAATGGCCGAGGCGGCTTATTCGGTTTTGGTGAATCAAAAGCCCGACGCTACGAAAAGCTCGAAGTGCATGTCGGCTTTGATGAAGTCGCAGGACTGGAATCTGCAAAGGAAGACCTGCGTGAAGTCATTGAATACCTTAAGAACCCGGACAAATTTCGCAAACTGGGCGCAAAGCTACCCAAAGGCATTTTATTGATGGGGCCTCCCGGAACCGGCAAAACCCTCTTGGCCAAGGCCACTGCGGCCGAAGCAAATGTACCTTTCTTCAGTATTAGCGGCTCCGAGTTTGTTGAGATGTTTGTCGGGGTAGGAGCCTCTCGCGTTCGAAGTATGTTTGAAGAAGCAAGAAAGCTTGCTCCTGCCCTGATCTTTATCGATGAAATTGATTCCGTGGGCAGGGTGCGTGGAACCGGAATGGGCGGCGGCAACGATGAGCGCGAGCAAACTCTCAACCAGATTCTTGCGGAAATGGATGGTTTCACCAGTGCTGAACCGGTGATCATTCTGGCTGCGACGAACCGTCCCGATGTGCTCGACCCAGCCCTGCTCCGTCCCGGGCGTTTCGACCGAAAAGTGACGCTTGATCTTCCCCAAAAGCAAGCCCGTCTCGCTATTTTGCACGTGCACACCAAATCAAAACCCATCGACAAGGCGGTGGCACTTGAAGACTATGCTGCTCGCACCATCGGTTTTTCCGGGGCAGATCTTGAGAATCTGGTCAATGAAGCAGCACTTCATGCAGCAAGGGCGAACAAAAAGTTTATCGATCGGGAAGATTTTGAATACGCGCATGACAAGATTCTTCTTGGCGCTGTCGGTCAGGAAATCATCAACAAGCAGGATCGACATCGCGTTGCAATTCACGAAGCAGGGCATGCGCTTGCAGCCATGCTTCTACCGAATGCGGACCCCGTTGCAAAGGTATCGATTATTCCTCGCGGCCGTGCATTGGGTGTTACCGAAACACAACCGGAAGAGGATCGACTGAATTATCCCCAGGACTACCTCGAAGATAAACTTTCCGTTTTGCTTGGTGGGCGGTGTGCAGAAAGAATAAGCCTTGGTAGTGTAAGCACGGGTGCGGCGGATGACTTGAAGCAGGCAACGCGTTTGGCACGCTCCATGGTCTCGCAATGGGGTATGAGTGACAGCATTGGTGCGGTTAGCTACCCTCAGCACGAAGAGCACCCTTTTCTGGGTATGGAGCTCACTCAAGCAAAGGATTATAGCGATGCAACCGCACGACTGATCGACGAGGAAGTTGAGGCTTTGATCAAACGCAAAGAAGCTGAAACACTCGATCTGCTCAAGAAACATCAAGACAAACTGGAAAAGCTCGCTGAAGCAGTGAAGGAGCATGAGAGCATTGACGCAGAAGCTATTGAGAAATTACTCCATCTGCAACCAGACGCCAATTAGTGTACTTTACAGCTGGCAAATAAAACCGTGAAGGGGAACATCTAGTCTGCCTTTCGAGGCGCCGCATGCAGGACGGGAGTCATCAGCCTGGCATAGTGTTTGGGAGATTCAGTAAATCATCGCCCCAAAATCCAAAAAATAAATTCCTGTTCTATTACCCAATCAACGCCAGTACTGTCCCATGATAAATTCAGAATTTTGGTCTAGTCTGATCCCATAAATCAAAGGGCTCGCATTTTATCTATGGACAAGAACGGCAGTACACAAGCTCAATTCGGCACAGATAAGCCTGCGTGGATAAGGCGCAATGTGATTGAGTATCTTTTTGACAACGCCACCACAGGAACATCCGGCAGCTTAGCCACCACCATGCTACTGACCTATGGCGTTTATGGCCTAGCGCCTGACGCACTAGTATTTGGTTGGGCGGCGGCTGCAGTATTAATCGCCGCTTTACGGAGTTTACTGCTTATCCAATATCGAAAAGCGTCTCCCCAAACTCCGCGAGACCAGTATCTTCGACCATATCGCTTTCTTGTATTCGTATCAGGAGTCGTCGTTGGCTTAGGTTGCTGGCTCTTTGTCCCGATTATCCCTCTGGAATTTCAAGTAATGTTTATTGGGGCAGTATTGGGAATCAACGGGGGTGGAATCGCAATTTATGCTGCGGATCATCTCACGTATAAATTGTTTTTGTTTCCGAGTTGTTTGATTACGATCGCGACGCTATTAGAGAACGGTTCAGAAGCGCTGACCTTAATGGCTGTGTTGTTCGTCTTTTTCATGCTCGTGATGTATCAGTCCAGCAAACGAGCGACAATGATTTTCCTCGAAAACACTTCTCTTAGTTTCTCCCTCCACTACCGTGCAACCCATGACAGTCTGACCAGCCTTTTAAACCGCGAAGAATTTGAGAATTTCTACGATCTCTACGCCCCAAAGACGAAACATGGAATCGCACTATTATTCGTAGACCTGGATAATTTTAAAACGCTCAACGACACTTGCGGCCATAAGGCCGGCGATGATGCGCTCATATTTCTTGGTGAACTCATGAAGAGCTCAATTAGGCAAGACGACCGGGCAGCGCGACTCGGGGGAGATGAATTCGTTGCCCTGCTGTTTCTGGACGACATGTCGGTTGCAGAAAGGGCTGCCGACAAAATTCGACTGGGAATTCAAGGATTTAAGCCATCAACAGATGTGCAACCAGAGGTACCACTGAGCTGCAGTATCGGCATCGCCTTCAGCTCGAATAGCAGCGTGTCGTACCAAACCATTATGAGCAGAGCCGACAAGGCTTGCTATCAAAGTAAGGCCAGGGGTAAAAACCAATACACGGTGGACCGAGTGAACTAAAATTTCTCAGGACTTGCTGTCTGCTCTCTCTGACCACAGCATCGGCGCAAAGCACCTCAGATAAAGCATATAGGCAAGCATCCAGCATAGTCCGCTTAATGAAATTAGCGCCAGATACGCTTGTGGAATGAGCACCGCCGACACTCGTCCAAAGAGCGCGAGTAAAAGCACATAAAACGCAAAATGCATTCCCTTGGGAATCACTAAAGGCCTACCGGTATGACCAAGCGTAACGCGTGAAGTCATCGATAAAATAATGACCCCGAAACCACCTATCGCAAAAATATGCATAACAATCGCACTCGGCGCATCAAAGGCATAGGCCACGAATCCAAAACACACCAAGAGATAACTTAAATGCAAAGGCCATAGCATGGCATTTGCCCGCGTTTGCCATGGCTTCCAGCTTAGCCAGCGAAGCAGATTAAATATCACAACCAGCGCCGACAAAGCTTGAAGAATTATTCGATCAATACCAACCCCCACCGCAAGCAACAAAGTCCCGATAAATGCAATGCTCGACAAGAGGCTACAGTTCTCCAGCCAGACATAACGCTTCGTGGTCTCGCGCACCAGGCCGCGATCAGTGAAAAAAGGGATAACACGTCCACCCATCACTAACACGACATGGATCATCAGGAACATCACCACCTGATAGTGCGAAAGAGGAGGAAATGAAGTAGCAGACAAATGGATGAACTCATAGCAGCAAAAAGCACTAAACAGGAGCAATACGAGCACGAAAGCATAGTTCCTGCGATTGCTTGCGGCATACAGCATGTGTCCAAGTTTTATTGCGCCACCAAGAAACACCAAAGCATCCAAACCTGCGGCCACTGCAAAATGGTCGCTGAATAGCCAAAGAAATCGGGAAACTATCCAGGCAATAGCAAGAAACAGGAGAGCGTTTCCCTTCAGCGCCGGTTGACCGCTCCAGTTTGCCGATGCCGTTAGCAAGAATCCAAGCATGACCGTCCCGACAAAAGCGAACAGCATTTCACGAATATGCCAGGCTAACGAAATCTCGGATGCGACAGAGAAACCACCTATAAAAAGTAGCCAAGCGCCAATAGCGATAACCGCGTAAGTATTCGCCAAAAAGAAGAACACTCTGAAAGGACTGCTTAAAAATGCGCTCATACTAGCCAAGCTCTCAAGAAAGGAACATCGCCATTAAACAGTGAAACTCCGGAGCGAAATTCGGAGTAGCAATCAATTAGGCGAACACAAATTGAGTGTCCCATCTTTTTCGCCAAGAACGAAGTCCTTTATTCAGGATCTAAAGAGTGCAAGAGTTAAGCATTATCTGCATTCAGAATATCTGATGAAACATACGATATGACTTAAGGCAAAGCGGCCAGCTTATGGTTTGAGCATGGTGATGCAACCATAATGTGGCCGCCCTATGAAAGCATAATGTGGCCACGACCATCATGCCCTCGAAACAGTATCTAACCCGTATCGGAACTTTGTCTTTGTGAGAGAAGCAGACCTTCGTGGCGGGATCATTTTGGTGTCAGTTGAGAGTTTTCTGAGCATTGCCTTCAAGAGGTTAGCGGACATTTAGAAATCGTCTCATTTAACCTAAATTCGTCGTATTGTTTCCATTGGCTTTATGGGAATGCGGACGTTATAGGTTCTTCTTAAAAAGGCACAATTGATAACAGCCTCGTCGTTTAACACTGAATTCAGCACTACGGTTACAGAGAAATATCCATCGGCAAGAGTTTAGCGTGCTGCTTCAAATAGCGCAGACCTAGCAAGAGGATTCCTGTTAATTTTCACAAGTATAGGTATGCAATGCCCTCGCCTCTGAATCATCCCAAGAGACGTATGAATTAGCCCCATCAGCATCATAATAACCACACCTATTCCTATAAGAATATCCACCTACGCCATTTGCATATCTTTCCTTAAGTCGACCGCTTCGAAAATAAAAAGCGTCGTCGCGAGCCGTTTCTGATGCGAAAGTAGAAATTTCATGAAGACCAAGTGGCGTGCGACTAGCCGGCGAATTGTCTAAAAGTAACTTATTGATGTCATAAAGACTAAATAGATCACTTTCATAGGTATGAGTTTGTGTGGACATTAGTTGCATACGCGTCTTACTTTCACAATCAGATGAAACGAATTCCTCGTATTTCAATCTGTTGCCAATACGCTGCCTCAGAATATACATAGGCCTGCTTCCCTCCTCCCCCGTACACGTGTAGTATGAAAAACTTGAGTAGGAGTTTGGTCTGTCCCAGCGCATCCAAGTCTTGTCATACTCCAAACGCCCAATATCCACTTGATGTCGTAGATCCGCGTCTCGCGCGTAAGCGCCTTCTCCACCATTCAGTGTATAAAACATAACATTACCAAAGTTGGTTAGTCGTAATTCTTGCATATTCTTGGAAATCTTTCTGTACACAAGTGTAGAAATCGGTTCCCCAGATGGTCGATACGGACGACCGCCACCAAACGAACCTTCAAAAACTTCAGATTTAACCAAAGTAGAGCGGGTAAAGGTATGAACCCAAATAATGGGCGTAGAGCCTTTGTCCCTGTGGTACTCAGAAGCCTCGGCTATGACTGTTCCGTTTAATTCTCCGCCCCTATAGGTCGCAACAACCCAGCCACTTTCAGTCTTAAACTCACAAACTTCCGTATAGTCATCACTGGAGTAGTAGTTATGACCGCTCGGAAACCAGTAAAATGGTATTTCATTTATAGATGCTTCTGTGGAACCAAAATTCGCTCCTACGAAGTAACTTTTTTCTTCACTCGATAGCGCTCGACCGATCCCAAAATTACACTTCGCACCAACATAGAACTCCATAAACTGCCGTCCTACGTTTCCTAAACCATTCTTTCCATAAGCTGATGCGAGAACGTAATAGCTTTTATTGTCATGACGATTAAACATGACTTTTGTCGGGTCACCATCTTTTAGGCTCGCACTCTCAACAAAGCCACTCTTAGGCTCTACCAACCACTCTACACTGCTTAAGTCGATAGGATTCAAACCTGAGCCTACTTCAAGATAGCTAAAGTTGAGCTCGACGGCTTTATCCGAAGTAGAAATACGTTTTAGGTTCTTACATTCTTCCCTCTTGCTAACTTGTTCACGACATAGCTTTGGTGGGTGGAAGATTAAACCGTCTTCCGGATCAGTCGCCCATAGATCCCAACTTCTCTCAAACACTGGTTTGGAAAGGATTTCAAAGTTCACACCAGCCTTTAATGTCGCATCTGCATGCACGTCAAAGGTATCAACTACCGCTGGACGCTTTGTAAGTTTATAAAACGGACTGCTAAGGTCTACAGATGTCACACCCATAGTTGTATTCAGGCCACCATCGGCCCCCGCCCAGAACCTCAACGAGTCATAAAAGCTGGTGTAAATCTTAGGAATTATTGACACACGTGCATTTGCACGCGCCTCAAACTCTAAAAATGCTTCGTTTTTGAACGAGTCTTTTGGGGACGCCGAGGTAACCCAAGAGTTTGTTCCAGGGTCATAATTCACTCGCGCTGTCACGCTTGCGGTAAACACGGTTTGCCGTCCAACACGTATCTTGCTTGCCGTAGTTAAGTCCACCTTCAAATCAAGCTCAGTGCCAAACTCTTGCCAAACGGGAAGACCCCCGGCACTCCAAAGTACTTTAAATGCCGGTGGGGTTGGTATGCTACAGGTGACCGATATTGTTTCGGCTGACTGCGCAGATATGATCATCTGTTCACCGAACTGAACGGTGCCGGTTAATTCAACAAAGGCCTTTTCAATATAGTCTGTCGCCGTTAAATCAAACTCAAACCCAACTTGTCCTTCAGGAGTAAAATCAAAAAATGGCCCCAGCCTAACAACTTCTTGTGCCTCTTGGTTATCCGTGCGCACACACGAGCTCTGCCCCCAATTCTTAAGCTTGCTGATAAAAGATGATTTTGCCTTCGTACTGGAAGAACTCGCTGACGCCATTCTAGCTAGAGAACTATATGACTGTGCGCTCGCCACGCTCAACGAACCAGCATGCTGTTCCATCGAAAACGCGCTCGAAAGCGAGAGCCGCTGAAAGAGATCACTCAAGCCTGCCGGCACGGTTTGAATTTGGTAGTTTCCGGCACCTGTTGAGATAGAGGAAACCCTCGCATACAAGGCGTCCGCATCACCCACAGCAATCAAGATATCGCCGATATTAGGTGCGAATGCGACGCTTGAAGTCGGAAATACCCACTGATTACCAGAGATGGTAGCCATTGATAGGTCTAATTGAACTTTAGGCGTCGCTGTTTGAACCGAATCACTCGTTAACGTTTGCACTTTTAAAACTTTGCTTAGCGGGCTGGTCAAACCAGATTCATCAACCGCTACAAGCGCCACATAGTATTCCGTTCCAGAGCCAAGTCCAGACAAGCGATAATCTGTTGCTCCGGCAGCAGAAGTCGCCATCAAGGCGCTCTGATTTTCGACATCTTCTTTAAGTTGAGAAACCAACACGCGATACGACAAGTCTGAATCGGTCGAGTTTCGATCCAGTGAGTGCTCCCATGTTATTTCAAGCGTATCCGTGCCGGAAGCAACTACAGTCCTTATCAAAGGTGCTGATGGCGCGTTACTGTCCCTGCACGATACTTCGATCTCAAAGGCGCGATCTGCAAATGTTTGCCCCGAGTTACTTGTGTCAAACATACAACTTTGAAGAAAAGGTTGCTTGATAATTTGAGAAACAACGGCAGTTCCTCCAGTGTAAGTCTTAGGGAAGGTAAAGGTACCATTTTCATCCGCAATCAGTGTTGATTCATCATTCAACTCAAGCTCTAGCAGGCCATTAAGGCCAGACACAGTCACTGAGGTCTCAAAAGCCCCTTCGGGTAGCGAATAGATGCGGCTATTGCTGTCCACAACTCCTTTGTCTACGTCAGGAATATTCGGATTGTCCTCGCGCACTGCGCCGTTGGCATCATAGCTATCGGTTACGAACACATCAGCGCTGACAGAATCATCATCACCGCCGCCACCTCCGCCGCAAGCAGATAGAAAAGAGGCTAATGCAATTAATAGAGTGAGGCGAATAAGCAAAGGCACGGTCAGAGTCCTGTTTATAGTTCTTATATCCATATGGAGC
>DAITOW010000019.1:0-18392 GCA_036833965.1 Oleiphilaceae bacterium | reverse complement strand
TCCACCAACTTATCAAGAATCGGTAAAAAATCATCTTCAAGCCTCGCCGATCCCGATGCAAAGGAACCTTTCTCCTCTACGCGGATGACAATCTTACGACCCTGGGTCTCGATTTCTATAATCTCGTCCGAAATTTCCTCCTCCAATCGGGAGGCAATTTCAAGAGCCTGATTTTCAGCCTCCTCACTCGCCGCCGTCACCGTTGAAACAAGCAACTCCTGCAGCTCTAACATGCTTTTCTGGCTTTCACTGATCTCTTCGGAGCACTCATCGCCGGCTTTTTTCTCCTCAGGTTGATCACACATTAGCTCTAGAGAGGTTTGATTTGGATCGGTGGTTTGCTGCATGACGGTTCGTATCGGTGTGGGATCAGGCTTGCCCGGACTAAATTCCAAGGCAACAACACTGGTGCCTGACGGAACCTGATTCAACTCCACCTGTTTTTGTACACCGAAAGCTTCGCGCATCGAACCCGCAAGACGCTTGAATTTGAGAACGTCCATCTCGGCAAAGGACAGCAAGAGTACGAAAAAACACATCAATAACGACATCAAATCTGCAAAGGTTCCCATCCATGCAGGAAGACCCGGTTTGCATTCGTCGCATTTTTGCTCTTCGTCAGACATCTTCAGGGTGCCGCCAGTTATTCTTCTGCCGTTTCGCGACTACCTTCGGGAAGATAATTACGCAGCATCATTTCTATGACACGAGGGTTTTGGCCTGCCTGAATCGCCAAAATAGCATCAATTGACATACTCTTGATGAGGCTCTCCTCTTCCATCCTCAGCTTCAGCTTATCGGAAAAAGGAATTGCCACCATATTTGCCAACATCGCTCCATACAGGGTTGTTAAAAGCGCAACCGCCATTGCTGGGCCAATTGACTTCGGGTCATCCATATTGGATAGCATCGCCACCAAACCTATCAATGTACCAATCATTCCCATTGCCGGAGCAACGTCGCCAAGAGATTCCCATACGCGCGAACCAGTTTTATGGCGATCAATCGCCTGATTTTTGTCTTTCAACAAAAGCGAGCGCACAACCTCGGCGTCATGCCCATCAATCAACAAACCGATTCCGCGCTTGAGAAACTCATTGGGTATCTCCTTACCCTCTAGAGCTAACAAGCCTCCTTTTCGCGCCTCATCAGCGAGCTCTTTTACATTTGCAATGAGCTCTTCAGGAGAGTCCAGCTTGAACATGAATGCTTTGGCCACAGTTTTCGTTGCACTAAGAAACTGTCCAAGCGAAAACTTCATCATACAAACGAGAAGAGAACCGACCAACACAATGAGTACCGATGGCACATCGACAAACATACCCAAAGAGCCGCCGAGCACCATTGCAAATACAACGATGGCGAATCCGCCAAGAAGTCCAACCAGGGTAGCTAAATCCAAACTCTCAATCCCTCAGAAAAATGGGAACATTCTTCGTTAAATCGCGAAACCAAACCAAATGTCGGTTCAACGATATTGAAACAGTGGTTATACTTAGTGCTCGTTTTTGACTGGCTAAACGGGCCTTATTTTTTTGAAGCCAAGAAGTATTCAAAGCGAAACACATAGCATTCAAAAGTGTAGACCCAAATGACGCAATTTCACGATATGTTTTTGGTTTACTGCACGACTCATTGATAAACCGGACAAAAAAACATTATGCCGAAGCAAAACGACTCAGCACTCAATGACTTCGAGAAATCTCTGGAACAACTGGAGGCCATTGTCGAGCGAATGGAGAAAGGCGAACTTTCGCTCGAACAGTCTCTCGAGGCGTTTGAAGAAGGCGTAAAGCTCACTCGAAATTGCCAGCAAACCCTCAGGAAGGCAGAGCAACGGGTGAGTGAACTGCTTGAAGAAAACGGCGAACTCAAAAAGCGCCCGTTTGATGGCGAAGACGATCAGGGTCAGGCAGTTTAAGACGCACAACATGAGCAAACCTGCATTTTTTGACGCGTATCGGTCTGAGATAGACGCTGCGTTATCGCAATTCCTTGAACAAACCAGCCGTGAAAATACACAACTGACAGAGGCGATGCGTTACAGCCTGCTTCTCGGAGGCAAGCGCGTTCGGCCAATGCTATGTCTAGCGACAGCAAACGCCTTGGGTACAAGCCATCAACTGGCTTTGCACGCGGCATGCGCACTCGAGTTTATCCATGCATATTCTCTGGTACATGACGATTTACCTGCCATGGATAACGATGCTCTGCGAAGAGGACAGCCTACCTGTCATATTGCATTCGATGAGGCAACCGCCATATTGACTGGCGATGCATTGCAAAGCTCGGCTTTTCACTTACTAACCCTGTCCGAATTCAAGCAACCCGATAGCATCAAACTGGCCTTAGTGAGAGAACTGGCGAGCGCGAGCGGGGCTCTGGGCATGGTACTTGGTCAGGCGATCGATCTTTCCGCTGTTGGCAACGCTTTGAGCATTGAAGATCTTGAACAGATGCACCAGCACAAAACCGGCAAGCTCATTGAGGCGTCAGTCATCATGGGAGCACTGTGTGCTTCTGCAGACCGGGCATCAGTACAAGCTCTCAGGCACTACGCCCAGGCTTTGGGGCTGGCCTTTCAGGTTCAGGACGACATTCTTGATGTTACCGGTGATACGGCGACCATCGGAAAATCTGCTGGAGCAGATATTGCTCTCAACAAGCCTACCTACGTGTCGCTCCTTGGGCTTGACGGAGCGAGAGCAAAACTTGAGCACCTTTACCAGACCTGCATTAACAGCCTTGACGAACTGCATGAAGGCAATACTGCAGAACTTAAAGCCATTGCACGCTATGTCGTAGAGCGTGAGCACTGAATAGTCTCTCAGTCAAAGCGAGCAGAAATTGAAGCTTAGAGAATATTCTTTCTGTTATACTTCGGCACTGATTTAACCTGACAGCGACAACGATGTACGATCTTCATACTTTTCACGATATTCCGACCGAGCGTCCGTTTACGCCCTTGCTCGACAAGATCGATTCTCCACATCAGTTGCGCCTGCTATCACACGAACAATTATTTCGCCTTTGCTTTGAGCTACGTCATTATTTGCTTTACACCGTCGGCCAATCCGGCGGTCACTTCGGCGCTGGGTTGGGGGTTGTCGAACTGACAACTGCATTACACTATGTATTCAATACGCCCGAAGATCGCATCGTATGGGATGTTGGCCATCAGGCTTACCCCCACAAGATTTTAACCGGCCGCCGGGACGAGATGCCCCGAATCCGACAGCAAGGGGGTCCGGCAGCCTTTCCGACCCGAAGCGAGAGCGAATACGACACCTTTGGTGTCGGCCATTCCAGCACATCAATCAGTGCCGCACTTGGCATGGCGCTAGCAGCCAAACACAAAGGTGATACGCGCAGGGCAATAGCCGTCATAGGCGATGGTGCACTAACCGCAGGCATGGCATTTGAGGCACTTAGTCATGCAGGCGACATTGCACCGGATCTTCTCGTCGTTTTAAATGACAACGACATGTCAATTTCGAACAATGTCGGCGGTCTGAAAAACCACCTCGCGCAGATTCTTTCCAGCAAAGCTTATAATCAGGTGCGAGACGGCAGCAAACGCGTACTGAGCAGCACACCCAGCCTGATGGAGTTCGCGCGAAAAACAGAAGAGCACGTCAAAGGCTTTATGGCACCGGGCACCCTGTTTGAAGAACTGGGGTTCAATTACATTGGCCCGATTGATGGGCACGACATGCCGGTTCTTCTGCAAACGCTTGAAAATATGAAGCACTTGAGCGGCCCTCAATTCCTTCATGTTGTCACCAAGAAAGGGCGGGGCTTTGCACCGGCTGAGTCTGACCCGATTGGTTATCACGCGATTAACAAAATCGAAGCGAAGCCAAAAGCCGAGGGTCAAGGCGCAACGTCAGTCAAAAGCTCACCCAGCTACTCGAACATTTTCGGGCAATGGATTTGTGACGCAGCAGAACAGGACGGCCGGGTTATAGGTATCACCCCGGCAATGAAGGAAGGCTCGGATCTGATTCAATTCGCGCAACGTTACCCAGAGCGCTATCACGATGTCGCGATCGCAGAACAACACGCGGTGACGCTTGCTGCCGGCATGGCCTGCGAGGGATTAAAACCGGTGGTCGCAATCTACTCCACGTTTTTACAACGCGGTTATGACCAGTTGGTACATGACGTTGCTGTACAGAACCTCGATGTCACTTTCGCCATTGATCGGGCAGGTCTTGTTGGTGCGGATGGACCAACCCATGCAGGTGCCTTTGATCTTTCATTTATGCGTTGCATCCCAAACATGCTCATAGCGGCGCCCTCAGATGAAAACGAATGTCGACAGCTGCTCCATACAGCCCTCATGCATGAAGGCCCCAGCGCCGTTCGCTATCCTCGCGGAAAAGGCCCAGGAGTAGAGATACAGCAAGAGCTAACAACATTTGCCATTGGCAAATCCCGCTCTATCCGTGAAGGAAAGAAGATTGCCATTTTGTCTTTTGGTGCACTGTTACCTGCCGCCAAACGTGTTGCCGAGCAAATCAACGCCAGCCTGATTGACATGCGCTTTGTAAAGCCATTGGATACCCAGGCAATTATTGATGCATGCGAAAGGCACGACCTGATTGTCACTCTGGAAGAGAATGCCGTTGCGGGCGGTGCAGGCTCTGGCGTTGCAGAATTTATTCACCAAAACGGAATTCAGGCAGATCTTCTGCTTCTTGGTTTACCGGATATTTTTGTCGATCATGGTCGACCAGAAGATTTGTTGGCTCAGTGCGGCTTGGATGAAAAAGGTATTTTAAAAAGTATTCAAACGCGACTTACTGATCGAAAAGAAACCCTGAATACAGGCAATATGCGCTCCGTCTAAAACAAAAACTGGCGATAAGAAGCTTAGGAATACTTAAACCTGGTCGTCCTGATGTGATTTAAGCCAATGCCCCAGCTTGCTGGCTTTTGTAGTCAGGTAACTGTCGTTGTGCGGATTTCGCCCCACTTCCAGAGGAATTCGTTCGACCACTTCCACACCGGCTAACTCCAAAGCCTTTACCTTTCTCGGGTTGTTCGTCATCAACCTCAAAGACCTGATACCCAGATGCTCAAGCATGGGTCCGCAAATCGAATAGTCTCTCAAGTCGGCTGCAAAACCCAGCCTCTCGTTCGCCTCAACCGTATCAGCGCCCTGATCCTGCAAATGATACGCCCGAATTTTATTGAGCAAACCTATGCCACGACCCTCTTGACGCAAATACATCAAGACTCCTCTCCCTTCATTAGCGATACTTTGCAATGCCTGCTCAAGCTGGAACCCGCAATCGCAACGCAGACTGAATAAACCGTCACCAGTAAGACATTCTGAGTGAGTACGAGCGAGAACCGGCTCACCGTTACCAACATCACCTAAACTAAGCAAAACATGCTCTTGCCCTGTCTCAACCTCTTCAAAACCATGCATATCAAACACTGCAAATGGTGTAGGAAGACGACAACTCTCAACAAAACGAATGCTCACAAAGTATCCTCAGAAAAAAAAGGCTGCGCATTGTATCACAATCTTAGACCTTTCTTGCAGCAAAGTAATCGCGCTTAATTAGCCGCCCGTTGTATTCATAAATCGTACAATTTGCGGTTCGCTGTCGAGGTCAAAATGATGCTTCTCCGGTTTCAGGTCCATGGCCAAAGTAATGGCTCGTTTAAGCTCCTCGAGATTTCCGGGGTTTTCGCGAACGACTTTTTTCAAGTCTGCAGAATGCTCATTACCTAAACAAAGCAAAAGACGACCTTCGGCCGTGACTCGCACCCGATTACAGTCGGCACAGAAATTTTCACTATGGGGTGAAATAAAACCGATTCGGCTCGAGTATGCGCGCTCTAGGCCGGACGAGGTTTCAGCAATTGAGTAATATCTGGACGGACCACTCGTTTGGTTCCCGCTATTGGAAGGGCTTAGTGTGTAGCGCTGACTAATGATTTCCCGCAATTGAGCGCTACTTACAAAAGTCTCTCTTCGCGAGTGCTCACTAATGACACCGAGAGGCATTTCTTCGATGAAACTCAAATCCAGCCCCTTATGCAAGGCATAGTCAATCAGAGGCAACACTTCATCTTCGTTACGACCATTCAGAATGACAGCATTTAGCTTAATACGCTCAAAACCCGCTTCGAGCGCCGCATCAATACCTTGCAAAACCTTGCTCAGTTCGCCGGTTCGGGTCAACTCACGAAATTTCTCTTCCTGTAAACTATCAAGACTGACGTTTAATCTGGAGACACCGGCCTGCTTCAGATCGTTGGCCAATTTTACGAGCTGCGAACCATTGGTCGTCATGACCAGCTCACCAAGCCCGGAGATTCCCGCGATACTCTGGCATAACTGCACAATTCCGCTGCGCACCAGAGGCTCTCCTCCGGTGAGTCGAATTTTTTGGACTCCTAGTTCAACAAAAGCACGAGCAATGAGCTCCATTTCCTCCAGCGACAGAACCTCGCTGCGGGGTACAAAGGTCATTTCCTCATCCATGCAATAAACACAACGAAAATCGCATCGGTCAGTAACCGACATACGCACGTAACTGACCTGCCTGCCAAAACGATCGACAAGTCTCGCCTGTTCGCTGTTATTGCTGTTGTCGCTGCTAGAGTAGGCCATCGTTCATTGTCTGTTGTCTGCAAGAACCCGAAAAATACACATTAAAACCAAGATGGTGAATAGCCATGCCTGGCTCGGACGGAGATCAGGCTTTATCAGCAATATAGCTGCCGCTTTTCCCGCCGTGTTTTTCCAGCAATCTGACACCACTAATCACTATCGCTTTATCCACCGCCTTACACATATCATAAACGGTCAATGCAGCCACACTTACAGCCGTAAGAGCCTCCATCTCAACGCCGGTCTGGGCATCCAGTTTGCAGTTGGAGACGATACGCAATTGCGCTGAATCTCCCTGCCTGAAGGGCTCAAAGTCTATGGTCACCGAGCTAAGATTAAGACCATGGCACAAAGGGATAAGTTCCGAACATTTTTTAGCCGCCATAATTCCCGCGACGCGGCACACCGCAAGGACATCGCCCTTCTTGATCTGATCTTGCAGGATAAGATCCAGAGTACTCGCCTTCATGTTCACGAAGCCCTCTGCAACAGCAATACGACCTGTTACAGCCTTTCCTGAAACATCCACCATATGGGCATTTCCGGAAGAGTTTACATGGGTAAGTTCATTACTCATCAATCGCTTCCTTTTTTGGGTTGATCATCTTTTGCCAAGCGCTTATTGCCGCAATACCCTGCGCACCATAAGCAATCGCTTCATTCATATGCGAGTCATCAAGTCCGCCAAGTGCGAACACCGGACAACTCACTCCTCTAACAAGACGCTGAAATTGCTCAAACCCCATACCAGGCTGCCCCGGGTGGGAAGATGTCTCCCGGACTGGCGATAACAAAGCGTAGCTTACCCCAAGCGCCTCTGCTAACTTGAGTTCTTCAGCATTATGACAGGATGCGCCGACGAGATCAGGTAACTGGTCTCTCTCCAGGTCGAACGATGTCAACGCATTGGAATTTAAATGCCAGGATACGTGCGGCGGGAGCTGCTGCAGCACAGACAAATCACTGTTAAAGATCAACTTGCATCCGGCATCTGCGCCAAACCACTCGCTTAACTCTTTCGCCCAATAAATGAAGCTGGCCGCGTCAAGTTGATGCTGTCTTACTTGTATAACAGTGAAACCGGAATCAATTGCTTGCTGAATAAATTCTTTTAACGCTTCAAGAGAAGGTGCTTGAGGGGTAATCAAATATCGACGGGGAAGATTTACCGCATGGATAATCGATTGATTGGCGGCAGGAAACGAGTATTTATAAAGTTCTGGTGGGTAAACCCATTTAAGCGGCTGCCCTTCCCGGCCATAGGCTTCACCATCAAAAGAATCGACCAGCCAGACATCAAGTAAAACCTGTTTATCTGGATAGTCGTGCCGGATCTGTATCAGCGGCTCAAGAGACTCACTAACAACCTTAATCCCAAGTTCTTCTTCAAGCTCCCGACACAAAGCGGTCTGCACTGTCTCATCTGACTCTACCTTACCGCCCGGAAACTCCCACAACCCGCCTTGATGCAGATGATCAGCGCGTTTAGAGATCAGTATGCTTGCTTTCTCATCCTTAAACTTTCTGATTACCGCAACTGCAACATGCACCCGCTTCTGAGAAGCCATGTCTAGGAGCGATATTCAGCGTTTATGGTGACGTAATCGTGGGAAAAGTCAGTAGTCCATACAGTCTCTGCCACCGTCCCTCGTGCAAGCTCGATGCGGATCAGTATATGGTCCTGATCGACCACCGCTTGCCCTGCTTCTTCAGTGTAAGTTTTGGCTCGTCCACCCTGTTCGACCAACAGAACATCTCCAAGAAAGATTCGAACAGCATCCAAATCCAGACCCTCAATTGGAGCTCGACCCAAAGCCGCCAAAATTCGACCCCAGTTCGGGTCCGAGGCAAACAAAGCCGTTTTAACCAATGGAGAATGTGCGATTGTGTATGCCAGATCCAGCGCTTCCTGCGACGTAGCAGCCTGCTCGACCTGAATGGTTACAAACTTCGTTGCGCCCTCTCCATCACGAACAATCGCATGCGCCAACTCCAGATAAACCTGCGTAAGAGCTTCCTTGAATGCTGGAAAATCCGCATCATCTTCAGAAATTTCCACCTGCTGCGCCTGACCTGATGCAACGATCATACAAGCGTCATTGGTTGAGGTGTCACCATCTATCGTAATCCGATTAAAGGACTTGTCTGCCAACTCTTGAGAAAGACTATTTAACAAGCTTTGCGGGAGATTAGCATCGGTTGCGATAAAACACAGCATGGTTGCCATGTTGGGCTTAATCATGCCCGCACCTTTGCTGATGCCGTTAATCGTGATGGTTTGCCCTGCGTACTCAATCTGGGCAGTTGCGCCTTTAGGGCGAGTGTCAGTGGTCATAATCCCTTGAGCCGCAGTCTTCCAGCACAAACCTGAAAGAGAGGACTCAAGTCTTGGAACAGCAGAGCAAATGCGATCAGAAGCTAGGGGCTCTCCGATCACACCGGTAGAAAATGGAAGGACACGCTCTATCGAAACACCAAACTGGCCTGCAACCGCAGAACAACATGCCTTCGCAGCCTCGAAGCCCTGTTTGCCAGTACCGGCATTGGCATTACCAGTATTGATCAGGAAAAAAATTGGCTCACGCAGGTTAGAAGCCTGGATACTCTGCATATGCGCCTTGGCGATGTGGACGGGTGCCGCACAAAATGCATTTTTCGTATAGACACCAGCTACTTTTGCACCCGCATCAACCGCAAAGAGTACGAGATCCTTGCGATTAGGATATCTGACACCTGCTTCAACAACAGCAATGCGAACACCTTTAACCTCCGGCATTTCCGGAAAAAAATCAGCACCAACGGCCATGTCTAGCTCTCCGCCTTCCTATGCCGTAATCCGGCCATGACATTGCTTATATTTTTTACCCGAACCGCACGGGCATGGTTCGTTGCGCCCCACTTTGCGTCCGTCTCGCGTCATCGGCTCGGACTTGGCTTCAGCACCCTCGCCTTCCGGGTTATCCGCACCGGAAGCAGAGGCTTCATCGTGTTGAGCCTTAGCTGCAGCTAATTGACGGGCAAGTTCCTCACGCCGTTGACGTTCGATCTCTTCCGCTTCTTCTTCCGATTGAATTTTTACATGGCTGGTTACTTTCACAACATCATGCTTGAGCTTGCCCAGCATATCCTGAAACATTTGGAACGCTTCCCGCTTATATTCCTGCTTGGGATTCTTTTGAGCATAGCTTCGCAAATGGATGCCCTGTCTCAAATGATCCATGGCAGCCAAATGTTCTTTCCATAGCGTATCCAGAATATGCAGAAATACCTGCTTCTCAAAAGCGCGCATGGAAGCCGCGCCGGCAACTTCTTCTTTCTGTTGGTATTGCTGCACCACCGCATCCAGAATCTTTTCTCGCAAGGACTCTTCGTGCAAATTATCATCCGCATCAAGCCACTGTTGCACGGGCAACTCTATCGCAAATTCCGCTTTGAGCGCCTCTTCCAACCCTGCAATATCCCACATATCCTCAATGCTCTGAGGCGGAATTGAATCACTAATAACTTCGTTAACAATCTCTTCACGGATTGCGGAAACAATATCGCTGATGTCGTCACGCTCCATGATCTCATTGCGCTGATCATAGACGACCATACGCTGATCATTTGCGACATCATCATACTCAAGAAGCGCCTTACGAATATCGAAGTTGCGGCCCTCGACTTTTCGCTGTGCTTTCTCAATGGCGTTACTTACCATCTTATGCTCGATGGCTTCGCCCTTATCCATGCCAAGCGCCTGCATAATGCCACGCACACGATCGGACGCGAACAAGCGCATAAGGTTGTCTTCCAGAGACAGGAAGAAGCGTGTGCTACCCGGATCACCCTGACGCCCGGAACGCCCGCGTAACTGATTATCAATACGACGGGATTCATGACGCTCTGTACCAAGAATGTGCAAACCACCCGCTTCTTTAACTGCTGCATTACGCTCTTTCCATGCAGCCTTGATCTCGGCGATTTTTGCTTCACTAGGCTCTTTGAGCGCCTTAACTTCAGCCTCCCAATTACCACCAAGCACAATATCCGTACCACGACCGGCCATATTCGTTGCAATCGTCACCGTGCCTGGCATACCTGCCTGCGCAATGATTTCTGCTTCTTTCGCATGCTGTTTGGCATTCAAAACACTGTGTTTAATGCCTGCCTTTTTCAGCAAGGCAGACAAGTATTCAGAAGACTCAACGCTTGCAGTCCCTACCAACACAGGTCGTTTTGCAGCAACAATCTCTTTTACCTCATCGATAATCGCCTGGAACTTTTCTTCCTGAGTCAAATAAACAAGGTCATTATGGTCTATACGCGCCACCGGTTGGTTGGTTGGAATAACAACCACATCCAAACCATAGATTTGATGAAACTCATACGCTTCCGTATCAGCAGTACCAGTCATCCCGGCAAGCTTATGATACAAACGGAAGAAGTTCTGAAAGGTGGTGGATGCCAGCGTTTGACTCTCAGCCTGAATAGGCAAACCTTCTTTGGCCTCTATTGCCTGGTGTAACCCTTCACCCCAACGACGACCGGGCATGGTTCGACCGGTATGCTCATCAATGATGACGACCTGTCGATCCTGGATTATGTAGTCTACATCCTTGTTATAAAGATTCTGTGCGCGCAAGGCAGAAGCCGTGTGGTGCAACAATATCAAGTTTGCCGGGGAGTAGAGACTATCCCCTTCCTCAAGCAAACCTTGCTCGATAAAGACTTGCTCCAGATAACTAAGTCCGCTCTCGGTTAGCTCGGCTGACTTGGCTTTCTCATCCAAAACAAAATGCCCATCATCCACAGGCTTTCCATCATCGCCAACTTCAGCTCTTTTCAATAAGGGAACAATATTTCTGATCGCCTTATAAAGCTGAGAGCTATCCTGAGTTGGGCCAGAGATCACCAGCGGCGTCCGCGCCTCATCAATTAGAATCGAGTCAACTTCATCCACAATCGCAAAGTTAAGTGCTCGCTGCGCCTTCGTTTCGGTACTGAAGGCCATATTGTCCCGCAAATAATCAAAGCCGAATTCGTTATTTGTACCGTACGTAATGTCGCACTGGTAAGCGGCTTTCTTTTCAGAAGGCTCTTGCCCTGAATGAACAACGCCAACCGACATACCGAGAAAGTTATAAAGTGGCTCCATCCATTTTGAGTCACGCTTTGCAAGATAATCATTCACGGTAACGACGTGCACGCCCTCACCACTCAGGGCATTTAGATAAACGGGCAATGTAGCCACCAGGGTTTTACCCTCACCGGTGCGCATTTCTGCAATTTTTCCATTATGCAAAACCATGCCGCCGATGAGCTGGGTATCAAAGTGGCGCATGGACATAACACGCTTTCCTGCCTCACGCGCGACGGCGAAGGCATCGGGCAACAATTGATCCAGCGTTTCACCCTTTTTCAAGCGTTCTTTAAACTCAGCGGTTTTTGCTTTTAACGCTTCGTCATCTAAAGCTGCAAGCGTCTCTTCCTGAGCATTAATGAGGGCAACAATTTTGCCCATGCGTTTAAGCTCTCGCTTATTCTTGCTTCCGAAAAGCTTCGTTAGTGCGGATGAAAACATATAGATCTACTGTGTTATAAATTCGTTTTTATGGATGAGTTGTTATAAGTGAGGTCTAAAGCTGGAAACTCAAGACGGCAGACTTCTCATTTTTCGAATGGAACATTCTAAGGGATAAACGAGCCCGCGCAAAGCCTAGGCGCGACGCATGCCAAGCTCGTCATAAAAATTTAAGGAAAGGAACGAGCCTGGCTTAACCGCGACTCGCTCGATAAATGAACTTCTTGGGATTTTCGGGACGTCCATTCTTGAGAACTTCATAATGGACGTGAGGGCCTGTTGAACGACCGGTACTTCCCATGCGAGCGAGAACCTCGCCTTTTTCAACAATATCGCCAACCTGAACCAGCAACTCTTTGCAGTGCGCATATCGGGTTGTGTAGCCGTCACCATGATTGACTTCAACAAGATTGCCATAGCCATAACGCTGCCCGGACCACGTAACAACACCTGCCGCAACAGAGATGATATCGCTGCCATCCTTGCCGGCAAAATCAACGCCCGCATGCCAAGCGCGCTTACCCGTGAATGGGTCACTTCGATAACCGTATGGAGAAGACATCCAGCCCCACTTGATAGGTCTTCCGGCAATAAACGCATCGTTGGCGAGTTTTTCCTGATCAAACAACTGCTCCATGATTCCAAGCTGCTGCTCTCGATCTGCAATAGTTTGAGCAAGCGTTTTCAACTCGTTCTCAAAACCTTGCAGGGTATAGGATTCACCATCCGAATCTTCAATCGGACCACCAACTGAAGGCTGCGACTGAAAATCAAACTCCCCGTTTTTAAGCTTGGCCACTTCTGTGAGACGCTGCCCCAACGCATCAAGACGATAAATTCTTGCCTGCATATCACCCATTTTCAAAGTGAGTGCATCAAGCGTCTGCCGGCTTTCGCGCTCCAGATCACGTAATTCCTTCTTTTGTTCGTTGATCGTTGCCGACCAGGCATCAATTACAATACTGTCGACCGCATTACTCTGATCGACCTTGTAATATTCCTTTGCGGCATAAGCACCCAACGCAATCAGCGCGAATGCGACCAAAAACGCGAACATTATTAATAAAGTGACAGCATGAGAGCGAAGTTTAATGCTTCTTGACTGCCCGTGCCGCTTACCAACGAGAATGATATTCATACTTCGTATACAATGAAAAACTGATATCTGGTAAGTATAACGCTTACAAAAGATTTAACCTAATTATTGATCAGCGTCTCATTTATGCCACGTCAACCCCGACAGAAAAAGCTCAGTGATCTTCTTAGTCAAAACCAGACGATTAAGCGATCGAGCATCCTCAAATCTCTGTTTGCCGGCGCGGCATCAAGGGAGTCTGCACATGAAAGGGTGGAAGAATGTTTACCCGAACACCTGAAGGGCAAGTTCGTCGTTGCAGGCGTGAACCAGGGAGTGCTTACCCTACATTGCAGCTCTGCTGCTCTGGCAACACGATTTAGATTTGAGCAGGATCGCATCCTCAAAGCGCTGCAAATGCGCATAGGCCGCATGCAGGTCACGTCTATAAAAATACAGATCCGGCCGAATGCAATACCAAAACCGAGCCCATCTAAACA
This sequence comes from Oleiphilaceae bacterium, assembly GCA_036833965.1. Lineage (GTDB taxonomy): Bacteria > Pseudomonadota > Gammaproteobacteria > Pseudomonadales > Oleiphilaceae > PZPK01. The sequence goes on along the minus strand of DAITOW010000019.1, from coordinate 4,623 downwards.
AGCAAAGAGCGAACAGAAAGACCGAGAAAGTAAAACGATAGATGAGCGATTGGAAGGAGTATTAGAGCGGCTAGGCAGCCGCTCTAATTAAAGGGAAGCTATGCTATGCAGCAAGTACCGGTTTCATGTAGGAGATAGGAGCCGTACTCGCATCCTCATAAGTTTGAACTTCCCAAGCGTCAGTTTCTTTAATCAGTTTGCGCAAAAGCTTGTTGTTCAGATCATGACCTGATTTGTAGCCCTTGAACTCGCCAATGAGCGAATTACCAAGCAAATAAAGATCGCCAATTGCATCGAGAATCTTGTGCTTAACAAACTCGTCTTCGTAACGCAGACCATCTTCGTTGAGCACCTTGTACTCATCAACAACAATGGCGTTATCAACACTGCCACCAAGAGCCAGGTTCATCGCACGCAGACGCTCAATATCCCGCATAAACCCGAAGGTTCTCGCGCGACTCACTTCTTTTACAAACGAAGTGCTTGAAAAATCGATGCATGCGTCCTGATTCCGGTTTTTGAAAACTGGATGATCAAAGTCGATTGAAAATCCAACCTTAAAACCATTAAAAGGTACAAAGGTCGCAGATTTCCCATCTTCTTCAACAGTGACTTCCCGAGTGATGCGAATAAACTTCTTCGCAGCATCTTGTTCCTGGATTCCGGCGGATTGAATCAAGAACACAAACGGTCCGGCACTCCCATCCATAATTGGCACTTCTTCAGCGCTTAGCTCAATACGACAGTTATCGATACCTAGCCCAGCCATTGCCGACAACAAATGTTCAACGGTTGCCACCTTCACGCCGTTCTTCACGAGCGTTGTTGACAGCATTGTCTCGCCGACATTTTCAGCACGAGCAGCAATCTCAACGTTTGGTTCCAAATCTGTTCTGATAAAAACGATACCAGAGTCAATTGGAGCGGGCTTCAAGGTCAAATACACTTTCTTACCCGAATGCAAACCAACGCCTGTCGCGCGGATCGTGTTCTTTAAAGTACGTTGTCTAATCATATATGGTCGCCAATTGTATATGCTGTATATCGGCCACTGGCCAAAAAACAGGCGCATACTAACAGATGGTCATTCGTTTCCCAAGCAGATTGTCTACCTTGTCACCAAGCTGACACAAACCTTTGAGACACTTAGTCAGCCTGTCTGCGAAGAAAAGCCGGAATATCCAGATAATCCACGCTCGGCGTAGGCTCGACGTCTTGACGAACAGCAGCACTTCCCTGCGTTTCACCAACAGCACGTCTGCGACTAATCGCTGGTCGATCCAACTTATTATAGTCGGTCTTGCCATCTACCGCTTTAGGTGTGTTATCAACAACCTTGACCGGCTTATCCATCGCACTAGCCAAACCGGTTGCCACAACCGTCACCTTCAATTCATCCGTCATTTCAGGATCAATTACTGTACCAACCACTACAGTAGCTGAATCCGAAGCGAACTCTTCAATGATGCTACCGACTTCTGAAAACTCACCCAGGTTCAAATCGATACCCGCCGTGATGTTCACCAGAATTCCGCGCGCACCCTGCAAGTTGATATCCTCAAGCAAAGGACTGCGAATTGCTGCTTCTGCAGCTTCACGCGCCCGGTTTTCGCCTGTTGCAGAGCCCGTCCCCATCATTGCCATGCCCATTTCTGACATAACCGTTTTAACGTCCGCAAAGTCGACGTTGATCATACCGGGACGGATAATCAGATCTGCAATGCCTTGTACCGCGCCCTGAAGCACGTCATTAGCGGCTCCAAACGCATCAAGCAGGCTTGTATTCTTACCAAGCACTGCAAGAAGCTTCTCATTCGGAATGGTAATCAATGAATCAACGTGCTCGGACAACTCAGCCAAACCGGACTCAGCCAACTTCATACGCTTCGCGCCTTCGAAAGGGAAAGGCTTGGTCACGACAGCCACCGTAAGGATACCCAAATCACGAGCAACTTCTGCAACGATCGGAGCACCACCTGTACCGGTACCACCACCCATACCGGCAGTGATAAAGACCATATCCGCACCTTTCAATGATTCTGCAATACGATCCCGGTCTTCCAGAGCCGCCTGCTTGCCAACTTCCGGATTTGCACCAGCGCCCAAACCTTTTGTGATGGTGCTACCAAGTTGAATTACTTGCTTGGCATCCAAGTCTTTTAGCGCCTGAGCATCAGTGTTTGCACAAAGAAACTCTACACCTTCAACATCGCCATTTAGCATGTGACGTACAGCGTTGCCGCCACCACCACCAATGCCGACCACTTTTATTACTGCGTTTTGTGAAACATTCTCTACAATCTCGAACATCACCCTATCTCCTACTTTATAATTTTCTATCTGCTAGTTGTTGCTTATTTAATTGCTATTTTTTGCTTTAAAAGTTACCTGTAAACCAGTGTTTGAGCTTGCTAATCACCCCCTCCGCCGGAGATGATTTTGAGCTCGGAGTCGTTCCGGACTCACGCTGGTTTAATCCATACATCAACAGCCCGACACCAGTGGCATACATCGGGTTGTTAACGACATCTGACAATCCTGTCACACGCTGCGGACTGGCCAATCGAACAGGCATGTGGAAGATTTCTTCCGCCAGCTCTACAACGCCTTCCATTTTCGATGTGCCGCCAGTCAAAACAATGCCGGCTGCAATCAAATCTTCAAAACCACTTCGGCGAAGCTCTGCTTGCACCAAAGTAAATAATTCCTCGTAACGGGGCTCAACGACTTCCGCCAGAGCTTGTCTGGATAGGTCTCTTGGAGGGCGGTCACCTACCGAAGGCACCTTAATGGTTTCATCTGCTCCCGCTAACTGTGTCAAAGCACAGGCATATTTGATCTTAATTTCCTCTGCGTTTTGCGTTGGTGTTCTTAAAGCCATCGCAATATCATTCGTCACCTGATCTCCCGCGATCGGGATTACTGCAGTATGACGAATCGAACCTCCGGTAAAGATCGCCATGTCGGTCGTTCCGCCACCGATATCCACAACGCAGACCCCAAGTTCTTTCTCATCGTCAGTCAGAACTGCGTAAGATGAAGCCAACTGTTCAAGAATGATGTCATCAACATCCAGGCCACATTGCTGAACGCACTTCTCGATATTTTGCGCTGCGTTCACAGCACAGGTGACCAAGTGGACTTTTGCCTCCAGCCTTACGCCAGACATTCCCAAAGGCTCCTTTATGCCTTCCTGGTTATCGATTACATATTCCTGCGGCAATATGTGCAGTATCTTTTGATCCGCCGGAATGGCGACTGCCTGCGCCGCATCAATGACACGGTCTATATCCGCTTGCACCACTTCGCGATCCTTAACTGCCACAATGCCATGTGAGTTCAGGCTCTTAATGTGACTTCCTGCAATACCGGCATAGACAGAGTGGATATTGCAGCCGGCCATTAATTCCGCTTCTTCAACGGCGCGTTGAATTGCGCTTACCGTTGTCTCGATATTCACTACCACACCGCGTTTCAAGCCCCGGGATGGATGTGACCCTATACCGACAATTTCCACGCTGCCGTTCTCTCCGCGTTTACCAACAATAGCGACTACCTTGGAAGTCCCTATGTCTAACCCTACGGTCAAGCTGTCATCGAATGTGCTTGCCATTTCTTGTTCTCACTTTGTTGTATTTCTATCGTTGTAACGGGTTAGAGCTGTATTCATAACCCGTTGCAACTTCCATTTCCTTCCAGCGAACCGCCACACCATTGGTATAACGGGCATCAATTCGTTCAACCATTCGTTTCGCGTCCTCATTCAGGCTGACATAGGTCTTGATCGACCTCTGCAACCTTGCCTGATCCGGATCCGCACCCAACTCAACAAACGGTCCGTCCTGCAAGCCTAGCGTCCAGGCGCCTCTCTCATTGAGCATCAACTGATCAGCGACCAAACCTTTAACCGCAATCGTTTTTGAGATTTGATCCATAAACTCAAGCATCTCATTTCGATCTTTTTGCGAAGCCTGCTTCGGACCAATTAATACCGGTCTGCCTTCAGCTCTGGAAACATATTCCGGTTTGAAGACATCACCCTCGGCATTGATGTATGCATCATGCCCCCAGTTCGCGACCGCCACCTGCTCTGTCACTTCAACAGCCAAGGTATCTGGCCATTTACGATGAATGACAGCAGCCTTAACCCATGCAAGGCTTTCAACATCCATCTGTATTTCCTTTAGATCTACAGAAAGGAAGTTCTGACCAATATAGGGCTCAAGGACTTTCGACACCGACAGCTGATCCAGCTCTACAAATGCACTACTTACTTCGAACTGGGCAATTGGTTGATCGACAAAGGCCATCAACTTATCGCTATTGACCGCAGCGGTCACGCTTACGCAAGCGACTACCAACCAAAAGGCATAGATTTTCGTTAATCCTTGGGAAACGATGACCTCTTTAGCATCTTTTGCCGTCATACGCGGTGCCGACGCTACCTTTCTGATTGAAACGCTGCTCATGCCAAGCCTCCAACGCGAAGTGTTTGTTTGAGAATTTCAGTCACCAATTCAGGCATTTCAATTCCTTTATGGCGTGCAGCCATCGGAATCAAACTATGATCCGTCAATCCGGTATGAAAACAGCATTCACGGTCATTAGACCGGGTGATCGCCC
>DAITOW010000018.1:1911-18773 GCA_036833965.1 Oleiphilaceae bacterium | reverse complement strand
GAGTCAGCTGGTCCTACAACGATCGGTGATTTGATCAAAGAGCAGATGCAAAATCAGTAACTGCTTGTAAAATAATCAAAAAAACGGGCCTTTGGCCCGTTTTTTTTTGTTTTTTGTTTTTCCTTAGCTAAACTGAAAATGTGACTATTTTTTAAGGAAAATCAATGACTAAGTCCGAACTGGTAGAAATTATTGCATCGAAGCAGACGCAATTGTCGGTCAAGGATGTCGAACTTGCAGTAAAAACGATAATAGATCTGATGTCGACGACGCTGGCTTCCGGCCAGAGAATCGAGATTCGGGGGTTTGGGAGCTTCTCTCTCCACTATCGTTCACCGCGTGTTGGTCGTAACCCAAAGACAGGTGAATCTGTTACGTTGGAAGCGAAACATGTTCCTCATTTCAAACCTGGTAAAGAGCTTCGTGATCTTGTCAACGACAGCTTGAAGGAAGGCTATTAGTTTCTTTTTGAGTATTTTCTTTATCCTGTCTCGGATTTATTAGGCCACCCTTAATCTTTCCGGCTATTCATTTGTTCACCGCTTTAAGCGGTGGTCACGTCAAACTAACGCATGCTACTATGTTCTGGTCTGTTAACGACTGATTGTCTGCATGCTATGTCTAAAATTCGATTTCTTCTTGAAGCTACGATTGCATTACTAGTCATTGTTCTGGCCGCGACTTTTGCGCTGGCAAACGAGACTCTGGTTGTCATTGATGTACTGGTGGATACTGTCCAGCTTAATGTCGGTGTCGCATTGCTGATAGCTCTGGGTGTCGGTGGCCTTTTGGGCTATCTGGTTCGTTTGCCAAGTAGTCTGGTGATGAAGGCCCAGCTTTCCCAGGCAGAGCGCAAGTTCAAAAAAGCGTCTTCGGATGCCTCAGCAACGTAATCCTATATGAGTCTAGCTGCGGACCAATTCCAGCTCCTGGTACTAATCCTTGTAGCAATCGGGATTGGGTGGTTTCTCGGTCGCTATCAATATCGAACACGTTTGAAAGGCAAGGCCATCAAACCAAGTGGTAGGGCAAACCATGCACGCTCTCCACTTCGCCTGCTTGTCGACAGCTACTCGGACAGCGGCCTTGATGAAATGCTGTCCGGCCTGGAGGTGAGCAGCAAGACCTTACCAATCCATTTATCTATCGGTCGGCACTTTCGCCAGGAAGGCGAGGTTGATCGTGCAATACTGATTCATCAAAACCTGTTGGCTCATCCTCAATTAGACAGTGATCAGGCTCACGCTGTGACCTTCGAGCTGGCGAAGGATTACAAGTCGGCCGGTTTGTATGATCGCGCTGAAACATTGCTTGATGAGCTCGTATTCTCGCGCGATATGAGCGATCAGGCGCGGAGGCTATTGTTGTCGATACTGGAAAGACAAAAGGATTGGCAGCAAGCTGCAGATCTTATTTCCAAGTGGGATTGTAAAAGAGATTCCGAGCTTGCGAAGCGCATGGCCCACTATCATTGCGAGATTGCCGAGGGAGCGTTAGACTCCGGCCGCCAAGCGATTGCGCAATCGCATTTGGCTTATGCGGATAAAGTTGACTCTGAAAAGCCCAGAGTCCTCTTACTGCTTGCAGAGTTTCATTTTGCAAATAAGAATCTGGCGAAAGCGATATTGCATTTAAGAACCCTGATTGAAAAGCATACTGTGTTTGCTCCTCTAGCATTGGAGCTCCTTGTTACCTGTTCAGAAAGTAACGGTACGCAAGAGAAGATGCTTGTTTTTCTGGAGCGCATATATGCGAAGAGTCAATCTGAAAGCGTGTTGCTTGTTTTAGTGAATGAACTTGTTCGCCTGGAAAGAAAAGGCGATGCGAGGGCGCTTATCGAGAAGCATCTCGACCTCAATCCAAGTGCGCACTGCCTTACGGTATATGCAAGATGCTTTGTGGAGGGCGGTTATACTGATCCGAAAGTCCAACGCTTGACCAAAGCATTGAGCGCGGTCAGCAAAGCCTCGCCGACATACCGTTGTAATGATTGCGGTTTTGTGGGTAGCTTTCATTGGCAATGCCCAAGCTGTTTTCATTGGGAATCAATTAAACCTGTCGCAAATGCCTAGCGACGTAACCGAAAGCTTTATTTTATGAAACAAGTATCTTCTCCTATTCTCGTTGCGCTGGATTTTCCCTCTGCTGAAAGTGCGATCGCTTTAGCTCGACAATTGGACCCTGCGCTATGTCGCGTAAAAGTTGGAAAAGAGCTATACACACGTTGTGGCCCCGACATTCTGAACGAATTGCACAAGCTCGGGTTTGAAGTATTTCTGGATTTGAAGTTTCATGACATACCAAATACTACTGCTCAGGCGGTTGGTGTTGCTGCGGATATGGGCGTCTGGATGGTGAATGTGCATGCCTCCGGAGGGCGACGCATGATGGAAGCCTGTGCTGAAAAGCTCAGCCATTATTTGAATGCGCCTTTGCTTATTGGGGTGACTGTGTTGACGAGTATGGAAAGGGAGGACTTGCTTGATCTCGGGATTGATGCGGAGCCGGTTGATCATGTGATGCGCCTTGCGAAGCTGACCAAAGACTGTGGTCTGGATGGTGTTGTGTGTTCTTCGCATGAGGTATCACAATTAAAGCAGACTCTCGGTTCTGAATTTCAATTGGTAACTCCCGGGATTCGTCCGGCGAGTGCGGAACTGGGTGACCAGCGAAGGGTGATGACTCCGCGTGAGGCCCTTGCGGCAGGTTCCGATTATCTCGTAATAGGAAGACCAATTACTAAAGCTGAACAACCTCTCGCAGCGCTGGAAGATATTGTGAAGAGTCTTGCCTAGCATGTCCCGAATGACGATCTATTACCTCGAGATGCTTGAGGAGCCGTTGTATGAGCGTGCCAATGCGCCTGAATATATCTTGGTTGAATGCAAAGCGAATCAGCCCGAATTCAACAAGTTTTTGTATTCGCTCGTTGGCAAGCAATGGGACTGGACTGACAGGTTGGTCTGGGATGATGCACGTTGGGAACAGGTGGTGTCATCACCCGATTTACGGACCTGGGTTGCTTATTGTGAGGGTATTGTTGCCGGCTATTTCGAGCTACATAAACTGGGTGGCGACGTCGAGGTTCTCTACTTTGGCTTGAGTCCGGAATTTATCGGGAAAGGGATGGGACGCCCTTTACTGGAAGATGCGATTCGCCAGGCCTGGTCGTGGGAGGGTGTCAGTCGTGTATGGGTACATACTTGCAGTCTCGACCATCCTGCTGCGCTGAAGAATTACGAGCGCCGCGGTTTCAAGTTGTATAAGACAGAGGAAGAGGCAATTAACTCTTAATTGTTTGCGCGAGGAGTGTATCGCGCGCTTCGGTGAGGGTCTTGAAGGCCTGTTCATCACCGCCCTTGTCCGGATGCAGTTGTTGGGCGTGCTTTCGAAAAGCTAGTTTGATTTCCTGATAGCTTGCTCCTTCCTCAAGCCCCAGTGTTTCCAGTGCATCGGCAGAATCTTCAGGGCTTCTCAGGCGTTGCCAGAAGCCGTTTAGCAACAAATCGACTTCTGCCTCACTGGTATTGAAATAGTTGCTGAGATCGCGGTAATAGAGCTCCAGCAAGTCCGTTTCACGAAGTTCGGCACCCTGATCTGTCTCGCTGAGCTTCGGTTCGGGGTAAGGTATGGAAATAATTTCAATGGTACCGATCGCCAAATCGCCCTGGCGTGCGTTTCGCCAACGCTCCCTAAGCTGATAAATACCGTAACGAACAAGAAAATGGACCTTGAACAATTCCAGCATGTTCGAAAGGCAAAATGAGGCGATGGGCTCGATATTGTCCTGCTGGAGTTTTCGGATTAATGCGTGTTCGCGCCAGACCGGCTGCTCGGAAAAGGCTTGCTCAATGTAATCAGTAATGTGCTCAAAGGTATCCATACCCTTAAGCGTAGACCAGATTACGGCATCACACCCTTTTTGCTCTGTCGAAGGGTGTTACATCACGTAGTGCGTTGGTGCATTTGGTCCAACGGGTAGGCCGAAAACAAACACCCAAATGTAGAAGAAAATACTCCAACACGTGATAAAGATGAATGAGTAGGGGAGCATCATTGATATCATGGTGCCGATACCAATGTCCCGTCGGTATTTCTCTGCGACGGCAAGAATCAGCCCGAAGTAGCTCATCATAGGCGTGATGATGTTGGTTGTGGAGTCTCCGATACGATAAGCGGCCTGAATGACCTCTGGCGAATATCCGACCAGCATCAGCATAGGGATGAAAATCGGGGCGGTAACCGCCCATTGTGCGGATGCAGAGCCCAGAGAGAGGTTGATCAAGCCACAGACGCCGATAAACAGGAAAAACAGTTCAGGGCCGGTTAAGCCTAGACTTTCGAGCCCTTTAGCTCCAATGACGGCGAGCACTGCACCAAGGTTGGTCCATTTGAAGAAAGCAACGAACTGTGCCGCGAAAAACACCAACACGATATAGGCGCCCATGGTGGTCATCGCGTGGTTCATTGCATGCACAACGTCACCAGAGTTATTGATCGTTTTTACGACTTTTCCATAGACAATCCCGGCAAGGGAGAAATAGATGAAGATGAAGGCCACTATGGACTTGAGAAACGGTGAACCTGCGACGAGTCCGGTTTCGGGATGACGCAAGATACCGTTTTCCGGGACGATCGTTGCTGCCAAAACGCCTGCAAAAATGAGAGTGTATAAACCAACGGCGCGCAAGCCCTTGCGCTCAATGTCGGTGACTGCATGGCTATCCATTTCCAATTCCAGCTCTTCCATGGACTCGGCAGGCGCTTCGTTCGGGTTATAGGGGCCGAGCTTGGGCTCAACGATATATTCGGTGATGAGCATGCCGAGCAGAGAAATCACAAAAGTTGAGCCCATCATGAAATACCAGTTGGCTTCAGCGCCGACTTGATAATCCGGTGCGATGAGTTGGGCTGCTTGTTGGGAGATACCAGAGAGTAAGGGGTCGACCGTGCCGATTAGCAGGTTTGCACTATAGCCTCCGGAAACTCCGGCAAAGGCGGCTGCAAGACCCGCTAGCGGATGTCTGCCCAGGGATAGAAAGATCATTGCAGAAAGCGGGATGAGCACCACATAGCCAAGCTCTGCCGCTGTATTGGACACAATGCCGGCGAGAACCACCATGAAGGTGACCAGCTTTTTGGGTGCGCCCATAACCAGACTTCGCATGGCTGCAGAAATAACGCCTGAGCGTTCAGCGATACCAACGCCAAGGAGAGCAACAAGGACGGTGCCCAGCGGGGTGAAACCGGTGAAGTTTTTAACCAGACCCATCAGTACTTGTTGCAAGCCTTCGACATTGAACAGGCTGACAACTTCAATCATGCCGTTATCCGCCCGGCCTTTGCTACCTTCGGGGCGAGGGTCCACCACTGATAATTCAAAATAGCCCGCTATACCGCTACCCACAATCACTAATGCGCAGAGTATCGCGAACAGGATGACCGGGTGGGGGAGAAGATTACCAAGAAACTCAACGGTATCGAGCAGTCGCGTGACGGCATTACGTTGTTGGCGCCCAGAGTTAACGTGTTCTTGTGACATATAGCTCTCCCTTAGTTTCGGCCAATTATAGTTGCTGATTTTCTATACGAGGCCGGAGTTGAAGAGATAGCTGTTATTTTTTGTTTCAAAAGGTCGGCAAATTTAGGTGACTTGCCTTGATTTTCGCTATAATCCGCGCCGTCACGAGGTTCGCGAGTGTTTTTGCACCTCACGGAAAACTGTTTGGAGGGGCGATGAAGTCCTTGGTCGGTTCAGATAAATACGAGTTTAACAAGCTGCAAAAGCGTTTACGGGCAGGTATGGGGAAGGCTATTGCTGACTTCAACATGATCGAAGAGGGCGATCGCATTATGGTCTGTCTCTCTGGCGGTAAGGACAGCTATACGATGCTCTCTGTTTTAATGAGCCTGCAAAAAAGCGCCCCGATTGATTTTGAGCTTGTGGCGGTGAATCTTGACCAAAAGCAGCCCGGTTTTCCTGAGCATATTCTTCCACAGTATCTGGAGACTTTGGGAGTTGAATACTACATCGTTGATCGGGATACCTATTCGATCGTTAAGTCCAAAATTCCGGAGGGAAAGACGACGTGTGGTTTGTGCTCGCGCCTGCGCAGAGGCACGCTTTACTCTTTTGCTGAAGACATCAAGGCGACGAAAATTGCGCTTGGTCACCACAAGGACGATATCGTCGAAACCATGTTTTTGAACATGTTTCATGGTTCAAAGTTGTCTGCGATGCCGCCGAAGCTGCTCTCCGATGATGGTCGAAATATCGTGATCCGTCCGCTGGCGTATTGCCGGGAAAAAGACATCGAGCGTTTTGCCGGGATTATGGAGTACCCCATTATTCCGTGTAACTTGTGCGGCTCGCAGGAAAACCTGCAGCGCCAGGCAATCAAGGGCATGCTGCAGCAGTGGGAGCGTGAGCATCCTTCGCGGGTTGAGGCTATTTTCAGTTCTTTGCAGAACGTTGCACCTTCCCAGCTTGCCGATACGCAGTTGTTTGATTTTGAAAGTCTGGCAATTGATCGTTCGGGAGAGCGGAAGCCTTACGAGTTCGACAATGATCAGACGATTTCTTCCTCCAGGCCGAGCGAAGACAATGAAATCGTTCAGGTACTTGAGATTTATCAGCCTTAAACGATAAGACTGAGAGACCAAAGACCGTAGATACAAAGAGCGATGCCTGCAGACTTTCTGAACCATGCGCTGTTCAGCCAGGCGGTCGCACGCTTTCCAAGAAGGGAAACGCTCAGCATGGCCGGTAAGGTTCCGAGGCCAAAACAGAGCATGGTGAGCGCCGAGCTTGTCCAATGTGCTTGCGTGCTTGCGTAGATCAAACCTGAGTACACTAATCCGCATGGCAGCCAGCCCCATACCAAGCCCAGGCAGATGGCCTGGAACTGATTTGAGGGGCGCAGAAAACGTTTGCCAAGTGGCTGTAGCTGCTTCCAAATCAGGGCGCCCAGTTTTTCGCTCAGAATGAGACCGTTAAACCATCCGGCAAGATACAAACCCATCAGGATTAACATCGTTGCAGCGAGTATTCTAAGGACAGTGAGAGCGCCTAGGTACTCCGCAAACCAGAACCCGACTAAACCAACCAGGAGGCCGGCAAAGCAATAAGAGAGTAAGCGGCCAAGGTGGTAGCTGTAGACAAAGTTTTGTTGCGGGTTTTGGAGGCCTAGCGCGGATGCCAATCCTCCGCACATTCCAAGGCAGTGGCCGGAACCGAGAAAGCCGAGTAGAAAAGCACTGAGCAGCGTTTCGGAAAAAATGCTTTTTACTCCTGATTCGACTTGTTACGTGGCTTGTCGTCAGGCCCGGGAATCATGTCTTCATCATCGTCGAACAGAATGCTGTGACCTGGGCCTTCAAGGTCATCGTACTGTCCATTTTTGATCGCCCATCCAAAAAGCGCGATGGCGATGGTAACCAGAATGAGGGAGACAGGAATGAGGATGTAGAGAATTTCCATAAAACACTATGCTCGTCTGAGCCGGGTCGAGTTAAAGACAACAATCAGGGAGCTTAATGACATTCCAAGCGCCGCAAAATAGGGCGGAACCAGGCCGAGCATGGCCAAGGGTAACATACACACATTGTAGCCAAGCGCCCACCCGATGTTTTCCTTAATGATTCTACGCGTCTTGGCAGCGTGGTCAAAGGCTTTTGCCAGTACCTCAAGGTGCTCATTTAACAGGATGGCATCCGAATTTAGTTTAGTTAAATCGCTGGCACTTCCCATTGCGATTGATAGGTCGGCTTGAGCAAGTACAGGAAGATCATTGATTCCATCTCCTACCATCACAACGCGACGCCCTTTATCTTGCAAAGCTTTGACGTAGGCAAGTTTATCTTCAGGGCTCTGTTCTGCATAAATGTGCTCAATGCCGAGTGATTCGCCAATGCTTTGCACAGCAGATTGTTGGTCACCGCTCAAGATGTGCACCGTTGATCCGCGCCTAAGCAGGTTCTCAACCGTCGCTACCGCTTCGGGTCGTAGCGTATCGCTGAGATCAAAACGCGCGATCAATGCTGTATCAGAGCTTAAAAATACTTGTGAATAGTGCGCGTCACCATGTTCCTTCTTCGAAAGCGCATAGTTTGTTTTTTCCTGTATAAAACGGGCACTTCCCAAATAGTAACGTACTCCTTCGATGGAGCCGGAAACACCCTGCCCGGTATGATGCGTGACGTGATCAGCTGTTAGGTTGCTGGTGTTGGTTGTGTTGCTAAAGGCACGCGCAATGGGGTGATGCGTTTCCTGTTCGAGTGCTGTTGCGATGCTCAGGGCATGTTCTTCGCTTATATCAAACAACACTTCGAGATGGGCGATGCTGAGCTTGCCTTCGGTCAAGGTGCCTGTTTTATCAAAAATGACATCATCCGCGCGTGACATGGCCTCTAGCACATGGTTCTTTGTCAGTAGGAATCCGAGCTTTCTCAAGGCTGCTGTGGCGCCTGTCAGGGCTGTAGGGGTCGCCAGAGAAAGAGCGCAGGGGCAAGTGACAACGAGTACCGAAAGTGTGATTGCCAGAACGTGTTGCGAGTCGTGCAGATACCAGTAAATTCCGGTGGCAGTGCAGGCAAGTAAAACCAGCGCAACGAAATACGATGCGATATTGTCTGCAATGGTTTGGGTTTTTGGTTTTGCTGCTTGTGCCTGTCCTATCAGGCGCACAATAGAGGACAGTCTGCTTGCTTTAGCGGGGGCGCTAACCTGAATCTCCAGGGTATTTTCCATGTTCGCCGTGCCGGCACTGATGAAGTCATTCTCTCCTTTGCTGACAGGCAAGAACTCCCCGGTTAGAGCTGCTTCATCAAACAGGGACTGCCCCTTGATGACATACCCGTCAGCAGCGGCGATTTCTCCTTGTTTGATACGCAGGATATCGCCTTTGGCGACTCGATGACTGACGATACTTTTTGGCTGACCATTCTCGATAATCGTAGCGGTTTCTGGCAAAAGTTGGTCCATGTCTGCGTCATCGCTCAGGAAATGATGGCGGGTTTGCATCTCAACAAAACGACCAACCAACAAGAAAAACGCAAACATAGCGACAGAGTCAAAGTAGACATCAGACTCCAGCGTAGGCACGGTTGTGATCGTTGTATAGGAACTTGCCAAGTAGGCGACAATAATGGCGATCGTGACTGGAACATCCATGCTCAGCTTGCGACTCCGAAGTGAGCGCAGGGCAGCCTGGTAAAAAGGAAGTGCTGAAAACAGAACGACCGGTGCAGCCATAAACATACTTACCCATCGAAACAATCCAATGAGTTGTGTGTCGGTATCGTTATACATCCCGAGATAGAGGGGGATGGAGAACATCATGTTCTGCATGGTTGCGATGCCGGCGACGGCAATACGGAATATCGCCATGCGTTTCTCGCGAATGGCCGCCACTTTCGCCTCGTGGTGGCGATAGGGTTTTGCTTTATAGCCAAGCTTACGAGCCTGCAGCAGGGCGTCGCTCAACTTGAAGGAACTATCCCATTCGATAAAAGCCTTATGCGTGCTGTGATTGATCGAGAAATTGACGACGCCCTCTAGCCGACTGATTTCGCGCTCAAGCAACCAGATGCACGCAGCACAGGTTATTCCGGAAATACTCAGGGAGGTTTGCTTGTTGGATTCGCTCTCTCCGAAACTTTGAACGAATTCTTCTTGCAGCAGAGGGTCGTCATAGAGCCTTAGCTGAGTAATTTCATCTGCTTCGAGCTCTTTAGGCTTTCCGGAAAGGGCTGTGCGATGCTTGTAAAAATTCTCCAGACCGTCATCCAGGATGAGCTCCGCGACAGCCTGACAGCCGTAACAACAGAAAGATTCCTGTTGCCCTTTGATCTCAAGTTTGGCGTTGAAGCCGCTGGGTATGGGCTCACCGCAATGAAAGCATTGTTGGCTCATTTAGATTGTTTTGTTAAGGCCGACTGCAGCCTGAACCCTCTATTGAGTCAGGATAAACGCATCCGTGGGAAGGGAAGTTTGACGGCGAATGCGCCAGGACTCGTCATGTGCATACAGATCCAGATACCAGAGGCCGCTCAGATTTTCGGGTACTTGCGCGATGTAGCCTGATGGGCTTGGAAAAAACTTAACTTCGCTATCTCTGTCTCCCAGTGTCGGGTGAACCAGTTTTAGTGTGAGGAATGGCTCGGGGTCTTTGGCTAACGAATCGAGCAGTATGATAGCGTCGCCATTTGAGTTAATTGTGACGGTGGCGGTAATTGCGAGCTTTTGAGCAAGCTTGTCCTGTCCGATTGTCTGGTTAATCTCCATGCCGTATTTATAGTAATTGTCGTTCACCAAGGAGTCCCTGCCGGTGACGGCAAAGTAAATCATAATGCTGGAAAGGATCACCGACGCTAGAGGCACGCTAATGACAAATAGAAGCCAACGCTGTTGAAACCATTTCTGCTTTGATTGATTCATTACTTGGGTACTCATAAACAACTTACTCTCTTGAGCCCAGGAAGCGGCTTTCAGAATGCGCTTCAAGCTCTGGATTATCAACGGACCGAACGGAGAAATGGATTTCATTACTACCGCTTGGCAGATCGGATGGTTTTGCTTCAACAATCGTTGGCAAGCTATAGACTTCGCCCGAGATCACTTCAAATTCTGTAGTTGTGCCTATTGTGAGGCCGTCAAAGCCGGATACCTCGAGAACCAGACGCTGGTTCTCATCAGTCATGTTCATGACTTTGACTGTATAGGAGTTTTCAATTTCACCCAGACCATTGAGCTGAAACAGCGAACCGCGATCACGAATCACGTCCAACTCAAGAGGAACCCGGTTTAGAATGTGAGCCAGGAATGTTCCGACCATGATAAGCAGAAGCAGGGCATAGGCTATCGATTTTGGTCTGAGGATATGACTGGACTTGCCTTCCAGACGCTGCTCGGTCGTATAGCTGATAAGGCCTTTCGGGTAATCCATTTTCTCCATAATGGAATCACAGGCGTCAACACAGAGCGCACAGCCAATACATTCGTATTGCAGGCCATCACGAATATCAATGCCGGTAGGGCAGACCTGAACGCACATGCCGCAATCGACACAGTCGCCAAGGCCTTGTTCTTTGTAATCTGCATTCCGTTTTCGACTGCCGCGAGGATCACCGCGCCCTTTGTCGTAGGATACGATCAGGGTGTCCGAGTCGAACATGACAGATTGAAAACGCGCATAAGGACACATGTACAGGCAGACTTGCTCGCGCATCCAGCCTGCGTTGAGGTAGGTTGCTACAGTGAAGAAACCAATCCAGAAATAAGCCCAACCGTTTGCGGAAAGGCTGAGCATGTCGGGTACAAGCTCTCTGATCGGGTAGAAGTAGCCTACGAAGGTAAGGCCGGTACCAAATGCGACAAACAGCCAGAGAAAATGTTTAAGGGCCTTTTTACTCACTTTGCTGATGTCATTGCTGGCTTTATCCAGCTTGATTCTCTGGTTGCGGCTTCCTTCGACCTTTTCTTCAATCCACATGAAGATGAAGGTCCATGCCGTTTGCGGGCAGGTATAGCCACACCAGACTCGTCCGAACAGGGTTGTAATAAAAAACAGGCCATAGGCGCAGATAATTAATGCGACAGCGAGAAGGAAAAAGTCCTGGGGCCAGAACGTGATGCCATACAAGTGGAATTTTCGTGCAGGAAGATCAAAGTGCACGATCTGCTGGCCATTTACAGAAATCCAGCAGATTGAGAAATACATAATCATCAAGGCCCACAGGGAATAGCGTCTGATGCCCTGGAACAGACCCTTGATTTTCTTTACATAGATTTTCTTTCGAGAAGCGTAGAGTTCGACGGTTTTTGTAACGCCGTCTTGCGCTGCATTACTGCTGTAGGTCTCAAGATTTTGAGCGCCTGGTTCAATCTGTTTAACCGGGATCTTTTCCGACATAACTACTCGCGTCTCTTGAATTTTCGCCCTGACAGAAGATTAGGGGCGGAGGAAAGGCCCTTTCCAGAGAAAGGGCCTGAGTCTGCTAACCTAGTTTTGAGAAAGACTTTTCACGTATGCTGTGAGCAAGTGAATCTTCTCTTCGCCAAGGCGCTCTAGCTGAGCTGGCATTACACCCGCGCGACCGTATAGAAGCGTGTGCGAGATACGCTTTGGCGTGCTGCCGTAAAGCCAGATGTTATCAGTCAGGTTGGGAGCACCGATTGCCTGGTTACCTTTTGCATCTGCACCGTGACAAGCAGCACAAGCCGTCTGGTACATCGCCGCGCCGCGCTCTGCCGCCTCGGCATTGTCACTGCGATCACTGAATGACAGCAGGTAATGCACCATGTCGTCGACCTGAGCGTTCGTCATTGCCGGATTCAGACCTTTCGCTGGCATGTTGCCCATGCGACCGTTGATCAAGGTTGCTTTAATCGCTTCTTCAGTACCGCCGTACAGCCAATCGTCGTCAGTCAGGTTCGGGAAGCCAATCGCACCGCGACCTGCAGAACCGTGGCAAACCGCACAGTTGTTTGCGAAAAGGCGTTGGCCGACTTTCATTGCTTCTGCATCTTGCACTAACTCGTCGATAGGCGTTGCTGCGTAAGCTTCAAAAATAGGCCCGTACTTTTCCTCTGCTGTTTGCACTTCCTTTTCCCACTGGTTGACTTGCGTCCAACCCAGTAGGCCTTTGTAATTACCTAGACCAGGGTAGAGGGCATAGTAGGCAAGTGCGAAGATACACGTGCCAACGAACATGTACATCCACCACTTTGGAAGTGGGTTGTCATATTCTTCAATGCCATCAAAGGTATGGCCCATTGTTTTTTCTGTTTCGGTATCGGTCGTTTGGCTTTTACGGGTAATGTAAATGAGCCAAAGACTGCCAAAGATGCTTCCCAGACTTATAATGGAAACCCAAAAACTCCAGAAACTAGTCATGATTCTCTCTCTCTTTTTCGCTTAGCGTGCGCTCTGCAATGTCGTCGTCGTCAAACGGCAAGTTGGCTGCATCGTCAAAGTCTTTTTTCTTTGCGCTGCTGAAAGCCCACCAGCAAATGCCGATGAAAACGATCATGACCAAGATGGTCGACATGCCGCGTAGCGTATTTATATCCATGATTACTCTTATTTGTTACCAATCAAGGTGCCAAGGTTCTGAAGATAGGCGACCAATGCTTCGATTTCAGTCTTGCCTTTCACTGCGTCAGATGCACCGGCAATATCCTCATCTGTATATGGAACGCCTACTTTACGCAACGCTTCCAACTTCAAAGGTGTAACCTTGTGGTCAATTTCTGCGGTGAACAACCAAGGATACGAAGGCATCTTGGATTCTGGTACTACGTTGCGCGGGTTGTACATGTGCGCTCGGTGCCAGTCGTCACTATAGCGTCCGCCAACACGTGCCAAGTCAGGACCGGTTCGTTTCGAACCCCAAAGGAATGGGTGGTCGTAGACAAACTCGCCAGCGACAGAGTAGTGACCATAACGCTCGGTCTCCGCTCTGAAAGGACGAATCATCTGTGTATGACAGGCGTTACAGCCTTCACGAATATAGATATCACGGCCTTCAAGCTGAAGAGCGGTATACGGCTCAAGGCCTTCTACCGGAGTCTTCATGTCTTTGTGGAAGAATAAAGGTACCACTTCAACAAGGAAGCCAAAACTGATAGCCACGATGATCAACGGGATCATCAGGCCAAGGTTCTTCTCAATTAACTCATGTTGCTTCATCGTTTTTCTCCCTTAAGCAGTCGCAGGCATTGAATCGAGCGCTTTAGCGTCTTTCTGTTTGATGGTTAACCAAACATTCAGTGCCATGATGAGCATGCCGACGAGGAAGATAGCGCCACCAATCAAGCGAACAAGATAACCGTTGTGGCTTGCTTCAAGTGACTCAACGAAGCTGTAGGTTAGAGTGCCGTCAGTGTTCACCGCGCGCCACATCAAACCTTGCATGATGCCGTTTACCCACATCGCTGCAATATAAAGAACCGTACCTGCAGTCGCTAACCAGAAATGAAGGTTGATGAGCGAAGTGCTGAACATTGCTTTTACTCCGAACAATTTCGGAATCAGGTGATAGATAGCACCAATTGAGATCATCGCAACCCAACCCAATGCACCTGAGTGTACGTGGCCGATTGTCCAGTCTGTGTTGTGTGACAGGGCATTTACAGTCTTGATTGACATCATTGGGCCTTCAAAAGTGGACATGCCGTAGAATGAAAGCGAAACAACCAGGAATCGAAGGATCGGGTCTGTGCGTAGTTTGTCCCAAGCACCTGAAAGGGTCATCATACCGTTGATCATACCGCCCCAGGATGGCGCAAGAAGTACAAGTGACATAACCATGCCCGCGGTTTGTGCCCAATCTGGAAGAGCACTGTAGTGCAAGTGGTGAGCCCCCGCCCAAACGTATAGGGAAATCAGCGCCCAGAAGTGAACGATCGATAGGCGATAGGAGTAAACGGGACGTTCTGCCTGCTTGGGAACGAAGTAGTACATCATGCCAAGGAAGCCAGCTGTCAGGAAGAACCCTACTGCGTTGTGGCCGTACCACCACTGCATCATCGCATCAACAGTACCAGCATAGATGGAATAGGATTTCATTGCTGTAACCGGAATAGCAAGGTTGTTTCCGATGTGAAGTACCGCAACAGTCAGGATGAAGCCGCCGTAGAACCAGTTTGCTACATAGATGTGTTTGGTTTTACGCTTCATGATGGTTCCGAAGAAGATGACGGCGTAAGCAACCCAGACCAAAGTGATCAGGATGTCGATTGGCCATTCCAGTTCGGCGTACTCTTTAGAACTTGTTAAACCCATTGGCAGGGTGATCGCTGCAGCAACGATAACTGCTTGCCAGCCCCAAAACACAAAGGCTGCAAGACTGTCTGAGATCAAGCGAGCTTGACAGGTTCTTTGCACCACATAAAAGGACGTCGCGAATAGCGCCGATCCGCCGAAAGCAAAAATTACGGCATTGGTGTGCAGTGGTCGAATCCGACCGAAGCTCAAGTATTGGTTGTCGAAGTTTAGTTCGGGCCAAACTAGCTGGGCTGCAATAAATACACCCGCAGCCATGCCGACAATTCCCCATACCACCGTCATAACGGCGAATTGTCGTACAACTTTGTAGTTGTAAGTTACTGGGTTGATCTCGTTGCTCATCATTGAAGATCCATTTAGTTACGTTTTTCGAGGCAAACTTTGACTTAAAAATCAAAGCATTTCGGAACCGGTCTGAAGCCAGTCGTCTCATTATTTTCATGCAATCCGGGCATTAAACCTAGACCGCGCGAAGAATACTGAGGCCGTTTGTCAAAATCAACCAAATCTAGGGTTAAATTGATTTCGCTCAAGAGTTTAGTTCAACTCTGTACAATTACTATACAGCGAGCTCTGGCAATGACATTTGAGCGCGTATTTTAGCGCGCTCAGGGAAGGCTGGAATAGCAGCTTTTTGTTTAGTGGGGAGAGTCTAAAAGAGTGACAGATTCGTCTTTTTCGAGCATTAATGTCAGTTTCGACATGAGTTCTTTTCGCTCTTGTGATTGGCACCAGTTGTCCCAGTCCAAACGACTGCGCCACTTGCATAACACAATGCGGTGTCGGGGGTTGTCCAAATCGCACAATGACTCGCCTGAAATGAAGCCAGGAGCTCGCACCGATGCTGAAAGGATCTCCAATGCGGCAGTTTCATAGTTTTTTTCCAATGTTTCGGCGATGTACCGATCGATTATGACTCGAATCATACTTATCTTCCGTATAGCTAACAGTTAAAATACTCATCAATAATGATAGCGTAGAAACCGAATTATGGAATTTAATCAAGAACTTGATGCAAGGGGACTATTTTGCCCGGAGCCAGTAATGATGCTGCACGAGAAAATGCCGGACATGCAGGAAGGAGAGGTGCTCCGAGTATTAGCGACCGACCCCTCGACGACGCGTGATATTCCACAGTTTTGCCGTTTTTTGGGCCACGAGTTAATTCATCAGGAAGAGCAGGACGATCTTTTTATTTACCTGATCAGGCGCGCCTAGAGTATTTCGATCGGTATCGACTTATTTGGATTTCAGATTGATGATGCCAGCGATAATGATGCAGCTTGAACCCAGAAATATCGCTAACGTAATGATTTCTCCCCAAAATGCCCATCCAATTGCTGCGGTGAAAATAAGAGAAGTGTAGGTATATTGTCCGATTTTGCCTGCGGCAGCGCGTTTGTATGCATAGGTGACCAGGAGCTGGCCGATGGTGGCGATGCTTGCCAGTGCAAATAATAATAGCCACTGCGTCAGGTCCGGTTGGGTCCATGCGTTCGCTGCAAAAGGCAACGAAGCGAGACTTGCAAACAGGCCAAAGTAAAAAACCGTTCGCAGAGCGGGTTCGGAATCTCCCATTCTTCTGATAGTGACCTTTGCCAGCCCTGCAAGGCATGCGCCGATGAGCCCTATCCCGACAAGGCTGAGCTCTCCAAAACTATCTTCCAGATTTCCCTGCATTTTGGGTTCGCTAATAATAGCTACGCCAATAAAGCCCAAAAATATCGCAAACCATGTGGTTGCTGAGCTCCTTTCCCGCAACCACGCCAGAGCGATCAGCGGGATGAAAAAGGGCGTGCAAAGCTTGAGTAGAATGGCCTCGGTAAAGTGCATTCTGCCGAGGATGTAGAAAAAGCAGCTCATCGCAGCAACACCAATAGTTCCGCGCAACAAATGGAGGTGCATCTGCTGGCTTCTGAAACCGGAAGGCCCCAGTTTTTGCAAGATGAGAGGAATGATAATGATGAGCGCGAGACTATTCCTGAAAAAGACAATTGTCTCTGTGCTGAGTTCGCTGCTCATGTATTTGATGAGCGCACCCATGATCGCGAAGCACATCTCGCCGGCAATGAT
>DAITOW010000018.1:0-1811 GCA_036833965.1 Oleiphilaceae bacterium | reverse complement strand
TCATGTATTTGATGAGCGCACCCATGATCGCGAAGCACATCTCGCCGGCAATGATCGCGATGATGGGAAGAACAGGCTGGCTTGTCATTGAGTATGTTTCAGTGCTGCCTGAAGCCGGTGAACGAAGCCTTCTTTGGATGTTTCACCAATGATGCGCAAGTCTTTGATCTCGGTCTTGTTTGGCTGATAAAAGAGATAGGACGGTGGGCCGAACAACTGCAATTGCTGAAGCAGTTGGATGTTGTCATCGCTATTTTTTGTGACATCTACCTTGATGAGGTGGAATTGCGTCATGAGTGCTTGGACGTCTGTCTGCACGAACACCTCACGTTCCATGATAATGCAGCTAATGCACCAGTCAGCATAGATGTCGACAAAAGCCATTTGATTTTTTGCCTGTGCTTGCGCAAGGGCGCTGTCCAGCTCTTCAAGGCTATACACCTTGGTAAAGTCCAGTTTTTGAGCCGACGGGCCTTGCGTTTGGTTTGAGCCTGATTTCAGATGCTGGAGCGGATTGAACGGGTCGCTGGCGCCGCTAATCGCACCAACCAGCCAGATTGCGGCTAAAAGAAATATTGCGAGCGCCACGCTCTTTTTCAGCTTTTGTGCGCCCGATGCTGCTGCTTCAAACGCGCCCATATAGACGGCGCAAGCTAACGCCAGCAGCGCCCAAAGCGCAAGGCCCAAGTGCCCAGGGATAATTCGTCCCAGCAGCCAGATTGCAACACTTAACAGCAAAATACCGAATATGAACTTGCTCGTGTTCATCCAGCTTCCTGTTTTAGGTAAAAAGCGAGCTCCGCCCACAGCAACCAGAATCAGAGGTACGCCCATGCCAATGCCAAGGCTAAGCAGGCTGGCAAAGCCAAGCACAGCATCTCCGCTTGCGCTGATATATAGCAGGGCGCCGGCCAATGGCGCGGAAACGCAAGGAGAGACCAATAAAGCGGACAAGGCGCCGATGATGAAAACACTGATGAACGTGCCGCCAGAATACTGGCTGCTTGTGTTTTGCAGTTTATCTCGCAGAAATGCCGGTAATTGGAGGTCAAACATCCCGAACATGGCGCAAGCCAGTACGATAAATATCAATGCGAAGAAGGTGAGTACCATCGGGCTTTGCATTGCCGCCTGCAAATTGGCGCCGGCACCCAGCATTCCAACGGTTAAGCCAAGCGCAGCGTATGTGAGCGCCATGCCCATTACATAAGCAAGTGCCAGAAAAAAGTTTCGGGCGTTGCTCTGTTTTGTAGCGTTAGGGCCAGCGACGATCGATGTAATAATCGGGATCATAGGCAAAACGCAGGGCGTAAAGGTCAGACCGAGTCCAAGCAAGAAAAAGATGCCGATGAGTGTCGGGATTGAACTTGTTTGCATGAAAGCAAAGATGGAAGAGGCGTCTTCCGAATCGATGTTTTTGGCTGGTGTTGCGTCTTTTTCTGTTGCTTTGATCAAGGAGGCTGCACTTTGAACTTCTTTTGCTGGCGCAGCTTCACCACCGGGTATGAACAGAATGGTTTGCGTTTTTGGAGGGTAGCACAGGCCGGCCGTTGCGCAGCCCTGATACTTAACAGCGATTTCGCTGTCCGTCGCGCCGGGCTTTAGCGTGACTGGCAAGTCTACCGTAAGCTCTTTGTAAACGACGCGGGTTGTGCCGAAATAGGGGTCTTCTTCTTCAATTCCCAGGTCGGAAAAGCTTGGCTCTCCGAGTTGTGCCAGGTCGTCTGAAGATGTGAGTGAGATTTTACTTTGATAAAGATAATAGCCTTCGGTGATCTTCCAGTGCAGACGCAGTCCGCCGGGTGTTATTT
>DAITOW010000017.1:11529-19393 GCA_036833965.1 Oleiphilaceae bacterium | reverse complement strand
GAGTATGTCCGAACAGCGTTGAATGCAGGCCTTGAAGTCGATGCGTTTGCCCCCCGGCTGTCGTTTTTCTGGGGCATCAGCATGAACTTCTACATGGAGATCGCAAAACTGCGTGCCGGCCGCCTGCTTTGGCACCGCATTATGTCGGAATTCAATCCGGGCAACCCGAAGTCCTCGATGCTGCGCACACACTCACAAACATCGGGCTGGTCGCTCACTGAACAAGACCCATACAACAACGTGATTCGCACCACCATCGAAGCAATGGCGGCTGTATTTGGCGGCACGCAATCATTGCACACTAATGCCCTGGACGAGGCCGTTGCCCTGCCAACCGAATTCTCAGCACGCATTGCGCGAAACACCCAAATCATCATTCAGGAAGAAACCGGCATTACCCAGGTGGCAGATCCTTGGGGTGGCTCCTACATGATGGAATCCCTAACCCAGCAAATAGCCGATAAAGCCTGGGAGCTGATTGAAGAAATCGAAGAGTCCGGCGGCATGGCCAAGGCCATTGAACAAGGTTTGCCAAAAATGCGAATCGAAGAGAGTGCCGCCAAGAAACAAGCGCGAATAGACCGGGGCGAAGATATTATTGTCGGCGTCAACAAATACCAACTGGATCATGAAGACGACCTGGAAATCCTCGAAGTCGACAACGTGGCAGTGCGTGAATCGCAGATCAAGCGTATTAATGAAATCAAGGCAAGTCGTGACAACGCCGCAGTCGAAAAAGCACTCGCAGCACTCACAGCTTCAGCAAAAAGCGGAGAAGGTAATCTGCTGGCCCTCAGTGTTGAAGCTGCTCGCTTACGCGCAACGGTCGGAGAAATTTCCGATGCGCTTGAAGCAGAGTTTGGCCGTTATCAAGCCGAAGCACGCACTATTAGCGGTGTTTACGGCGCAGCGTATGAGGAGGATGCGAACTGGAACATGATCAAAGATGATATCGCAGACTTCGAGAAACAACACGGCCGCCGCCCGCGAATGCTGGTCTGCAAGATGGGACAAGACGGCCATGATCGGGGTGCAAAAGTCATAGCAACAGCCTTTGCTGACGTAGGTTTCGACATTGACCTCAGCCCGATGTTTTCAACGCCGGATGAGGTGGCCAAGCAGGCAATTGAAAACGACGTGCACGTGATCGGTGTCAGCTCTCAGGCTGCCGGTCACAAAACACTGATACCCGCGCTCATTGCAGCGTTAAAAGAACAAGGCGCGGATGACATTGCCGTTGTTGCCGGGGGCGTTATTCCCAAGCAGGACTACGACTTCCTGTTTACGGCGGGCGTCAAAGGTGTATTCGGCCCTGGCACGCCGATTCCGGAAGCCGCGCGCCAGGTGCTGGACGTGATCCGCAATTAGGGAACAGAAAGCAATATGATGGATTCGGCAACTGGCATCGAAGAGCTCGCAACAAGGCTGACGTCTGCGGGCTCTTCAAACCCGGACTCAACAAACTCAGACCCTGCTCGACGCAGGGCGCTCGCCAAATCCATCACCTTAATCGAAAGCACTCACCCGCAACACCAGGAACAGGCACAAGCCCTGCTTAATCGCGTGCTACCCCATACAGGCAACGCCCGGCGTATCGGTATTAGCGGCACGCCCGGCGTCGGAAAATCCACCTTTATTGAAGCGTTTGGTTTGCACTTGATAGAACAGGGGCTCAGCGTTGCAGTTTTGGCCGTCGACCCGAGCTCTCCTATTAGAGGCGGAAGCATTCTGGGCGACAAAACCCGCATGGAGAAGCTCTCCCGTGCAAGCAAGGCCTTTATTCGCCCTAGCCCATCTTCCGGCGCCTTGGGTGGCGTTGCTCAAAAAACACGAGAAAGCATGCTGCTTTGCGAGGCAGCGGGCTTTGATGTGGTGTTGGTCGAAACCGTTGGTGTTGGTCAGTCCGAATATCAAGTCGCCTCGATGGTCGACTTCTTCATGGTTTTAATGCAACCCAACTCGGGTGATGAACTGCAAGGCATCAAACGAGGCATCATGGAATTGGCTGATGCACTTGTCATAAATAAAGCGGATGGTGACAGTCTGAAGCAGGCAGAGCGAACCAAACAGCACTGTGAAAACGCACTGCACCTGATGCGTGGCGAAGGCGATTGGACGCCCGTCGCACTCACCTGCTCCGCACTCAACAATAGCGGATTGGATGAAATCGAAGCGATGCTCGAACGTTTCTTCGAGCAGGCAAAACAAACGGGCTCCGTGGAGCGCAAGAGAAACAATCAATCCAAAGCCTGGCTAGACACTCTGATTGATCAGGAATTGAAGCGTTTATTCGAAGAACACCCCTCAGTAAGGCAACATCTGGCAGAGCAACAACAAGCCGTCATCCAGGGCAAAAGCACGCCTTTTGAGGCTGCTCGTCGCCTGATCGGGCTATTCCGCTCCTGAGCGATTCTTTTCAGCATTCTGGGCAAGCTGTCACGCCCCCGGGCTTATAACAGTTGTTTTTAGACGAGCCCCCAATCTTGAGCTAACCTAATGAGATGAGTAAATAAAATGAAGCGTATCAATGCCTTATTCATCAAGAATCGTTTACCCGTGAGCTGTTAAGAAGTCGCTATGCCGTCCAAAAAATCTGACCAAACTCCTCTATTTAAAGGAAAGAGTAAGTCTGAAATAAAAATGCCCGTCGAGATTCTCGAAATAGGTATGCATGTCTCTCGCCCGGATAGACCCTGGACGGAGCTTCCTGTGTTGATACAAGGCTTTACGATTGCAAGCATCCACGACATCAAGATGTTTCAGGCGCACTGCACCTATGTTTATGTAGAAACAGATGACCCCCGATGGATTCGGGCTTCACAGACTGCCGATAAAAGACCTGCCGAACCGATTCAGGGCTTTCTCGAAACACGCGACATTCATGATGAAATGCCTCGGGCAAAGCTCACACTGGAAAAGACAAACGATCATATCGAAAAAGTTCTTGATGACATCAACAACGGTGAAGCCTTTGATATGGAAGAATCACGCAAAGTAGTGCGTGAATGCATGGTAAGTATCATCAGTAATGCCAACGCCATGCTTTGGCTTTCAAAAATCAAGAACGAAGACAAATACACTTCTGAACACTGCATGCGCGTCGGAGTGCTTTCTATCGCCTTTGGCCGCTTCCTTGGATTTCCCGAGCCCGATCTGGAGTTGATCGGCCTGGCAGGCATGCTGCACGATGTCGGTAAAATCAAAACCCCTCCCGAAATTCTTAACAAGCCGGGCAAACTTACCCCCGAAGAATACGAAATAATGAAGCAGCATTCGGTATTGGGTAAGAATATTCTTGAAGAGATGGATGGTATTGAACAGCTGATTGTCGACACCGCACATTTGCATCACGAACGCGTTGACGGAAAAGGCTATCCGGAAAAGCTTGATGCAACGATGCTGCACAAATTCATTCGAATGATTTCGGTTGTTGATGTTTACGACGCCATCACCAGCGATCGCTGCTATCAGCGAGGGAAATCCGCCTTCGAAGCGCTTAAGATTCTGTTCGGTGAGACAGACAAGCATTTCGACAAAAAACTGGTCGAAGCATTTATTCGGATGATTGGCATCTATCCACCCGGCACACTGGTTGAAATGACCAACGGCGAGGTAGGAATTGTCATTTCCTCCAATCCAAACGCGCGTCTCAAACCTAAGGTTGAACTGGTCGCGGATGCAGAGAAGAAATTACGTGCACCCTACGTTGTAGACCTCGCGACCAACCCGAATGACTCAAACGGCTTGAGCTACGTCATTAAAACAGGCCTACCGAACAAGACCTACGGAATCGATATCAAGGAATATCTGTTCCGGGATTAAGGACTTTTCCTGAACGAAAGGCGCGAGCCGCATTACCTCACGCCGTGTTACATCTACCAATACCAGTTCATTACCAGGTCACCACCGACTTCATAGCCGTGGCTCGAACGGGTATAAGCACCGGCAAGGCTGAGCAACCAGTCTTCCTCAAACTCGTGATCGACCCCCAGTGCGAGTGTTGCAGCATGCTCTCCGCGATTTTGACCGACAAAGCTCTGGGTATTGCTTGGATCAAAATTAAACGAAGCCCTTATTTCGTGCTCCCTGTTTTTTTCTGCAAGCGCATCGTAATCGTAACGCACTTCTGTTCGAGCACGGGTACTTTCTGATTGCCCAAGTGCACGACTCATTTCGACACCCAAACTGACAATGGCCGAACTCGCAATCGCTCGATCAATGGTAAGACCCAGATTAGGCGCATTTGTTTCAGAAAACGCATCCTGGTCAACGCGCAAATAACTTAGGCCAAAGTACGCGGCACTATCTACTTTCGGCAACCATGAGGTATCGTAACTTGCGCGTGCGCCGAGGTAATTCATTTGTGAATCATATTCGGCCTCAGCACTCTCCTGAAGATTACCAAGACTCACCGATCGTCGTGACTCTGTATTCAACCAGGCATGCCCAAAAGCCCAATCCATCGCCAGTTCTTCGTTAAAACGAAAGCCGCCATACAAGCCAAGATGGTAGGCATCGGAACTAAAATCAATATTCGCCTCGTCATGCTCATCCATGGACTCTGAAGAAAAACCGAAGAACGTACCCAACTCATAGTCACTGCGACGAATAAAGCTGCTTCCAAACGTGTAGCTTGTTAGGTAATAGTCAAAAGTGCCTAGATCCCCCTGCCCCTTTACTTTTCCATCCACATAATTGATGTTCGCCCAAACCCCGCTGGGGTGTGAATTGGCACTACCAAAGAAGAAAGAGCCTAGATTCTGCATCTCATCATCAGTGGCTTTAGCTAAAGTATTCACTGCCAAAACAGTGTTGAGCATGTTATCTGCCTGCTCAAGTTGTACGGTCATATTGGATGAAATCGTTTCGGGATGAATACTCGGAAAATCCCCTTTGACCTGCGCGTTTGTTGTCGTCTGCAGAGAGTTATACACATTCTGTTGCGCCTGCTTCTGGGCCGGTGTTTGCGGCTGGGAAGGACTAGTCGCACCGGATGCGCTGACAGGCACTAGAGCGGCAACCGCTTGCGCGTTGCGCCGCGAACGTACATTTGGGTGTTTTTTCAACGTAATGGGAAGCTGTTCTTCCGCTACCAGGGTAATATCTTCTTTGCCATTGGTTTGATTATCGACAATAAAAAAATCAATCAATATTGGTAGGTTTGCGTCTTCTTCAATATCGACCGACTGCCCTAACGTGACGATCTGTCCTGCAGATGCACTATCTTGTGCTGCAATGATCGTAAACTCCTTGCCATCAAGCTGCGCAGCGGTAGGAGAGCCGTGGACACGCACCTGTATTGCCTTCATTGCGGCCAGGTTAACATCACCGTCACCGTAGGAGATCAAGTCATTTTCAGGTGTTGAACCATTCAAGCGCAAATCAGCGCGATAATAACCACCATCGAACACGCCTGTATTCAAAAGATCAATCGCCGAACTCGTGGGAAATGCAGCCTGTACATCAGCATTACCGGTAAACATAATTCGTGAGTCGGTAATAATGGTTCCAATCACATCTCGTCCCGGCCCCGCGTTTTCGCTACCCGGGCTGATAATGCCATGGTAGCTCTTATCGTCATCTCCTTTAATTCTGATGGTGTTGGTCGCTGCATCACCAATGCGATCAGTGCTAGCACCACCGTAAAACTCGCCAAAAATGGTGAGCTCGCCAGCACCCGTTAGACTCAAACTCAAAGAGTTGTCGATAAGCTCAAGGCTAGAATTTTGTTCAATAGCAAGGCCTGCACTATTGATATTAATCGCGCCAGAAGTACCTCTGACTTTATCAAATAGACTAAGCTGCCCCGCATTCGTTAAATTAATCGTGCCACCGTTAAAAACCGTATTGCCATCAACTCTCAAGTTGGCGCTATTAACATTCACATCAAAACCACTGCTCATAACCAGCGTCTCGGTGCGTAACTGATTAATATCATTGACATTGAGCGTCGCGCCATTCGAGCCTTCGATATATTGCGTTTTTAGTAGCGCCGTATTGCCATTACCTGCAATGGTGCTATTACCGTGAACGAATAACCGGCTCGTCTCGAAGCGCGCTCTCGAGCCTGCCAAATTCAATGTGCTATCAGTAATGGTGGTGTCACCGGATACCTTGAATTGGGTGCTGTTGCTGAGTGTTAGAAGCGAGCCGCTGTCGGCATTCAATGACTTCGCTCTAAACTCAGCAGCGGAACCATGAACATTGAGTTTGCCTGTATTTGAAAGATTGACCGTACCATCAACAAAATTAAAACGAGAATGGTCGATGTCTAGCAAGCCATTATCAATATTGATGCTTGAGGTTCCACTAAACTTCCAAAATCCTTCATCAGCGCCCCGCGAAAGCTCACCAAGATAGGATAATTTTAAACTGCTGCCGCCATCGACGTTAATTGTCATAGGGGCCGAATAACCCGCAGTGCCCTCTGAATAACTAAGGCCGAATATTTCGTTATCGCCACTTGCAGAGTGGATGGTCATCGGTGAGGTCGATAAAAACTTTAGCTCGCCTCCAATATCGTTGGCCAAACGACTGCCGTTTTTAAGCGTCAACTTGTTATCAGCACCATTAAAGTTCCAATCAATATATCGTAACTCAAGATTGATGTTGTCCAGAGTCATCTGGTGCAGGTTTAGAGTTCGGTTGGAAGTAACCGCTTGATAGGTTTGATCGCTAAACGCTTGGAATACAGCATTAGTCTTAACACCGTCCCCTCGAAGCGTCACATCGCTCCACGGGTAAAAAATCGTCCCTGGGGTGGCATTGGCACTGATATCATTAGCCACCGCCATGGTGTAGCTTGACTTTGCGATAGCGAACTCTATCGAATCAAAGCCACCACCCAAACAGTCACCTGCCCACCCATCAACGAACGAACCCAACGGCACGCAGGGGTTACTGCCAGCAAACGCAAAAGGGCTCGATAACAAAATCATTGCAAGGCTTGTAGCAAGTTCTTTCGTCTGCCTGTTTCTACTCATTTTTACCACCCTGGGTAAGCGATTTAACTTTTTTTCGATCCATTGGATAAGCGAAGACTAGTATAAGCGTGCTAAATATCCATGTAGATTAAAACCCGTTAGACAATCACTGGTTCAACTTCCAGATTAACACCATAAAGCGCCAGACAGCTTTGCTGTATTTCTTCAGAGGCCTTGATTATATCCTCTTGCTTTGCACCACCAAGATTCGTCAGAACAAGTGCCTGCTTTCTATGCACAGCAACGCGTCCGATGCATTGCCCTCTAAGGCCTGCATTATCAATTAGCCAGCCCGCAGCCAATTTATAATGCTTGTTCTCCAGTGGGTAGGCAACCAGATCAGAAAAGGTTTTTTTAAGCTCGAAATACGTGTCGGCACTGACCACCGGATTTTTAAAGAAGCTGCCACTATTTGGTATTTTTTCGGGGTCAGGTAACTTGGCCTGACGGACAGCAATGACCTTTTCGCGCACGCTGTTTAAAGAGAGATCATCACACTCAGCAAGCGATCTAAGCTCGCCGTATTCAAGACAAAACTCAGGAAGTTTGGATAGTTCAAAAATAACTCGCGTAATGACGAAGCGGCCATTTTGACGTTTGAAGATACTGTCGCGATACTCAAACTGGCATTGTTCAGTGTTTAGCTCAACAAACGCTTGTTGCTCCCTATCAAAAGCACGGACGCTGTTTAGACTATCTTTTAGCTCAACCCCATAGGCACCGATGTTTTGTACTGGGGCAGCGCCAACAGACCCAGGGATTAACGAGAGGTTCTCAAGCCCGTAATAGCCGTGTTCCACACTCCAGACAACCAACTCATCCCAAACGACAGCCGCACCGACATCAATAGTCACGCTCTCATCAGTCTCGTTAATCACATC